>NZ_CAJPGQ010000018.1:0-135659 GCF_905339595.1 Burkholderia sp. BCC1977 | reverse complement strand
CTCTCCAGATCAGGGTGGTGGGAGGCTGGGGATCACGATCGCGCCGCCCCGTCGTGCGGGCGCGATGCGATTCTGCCGAGGTGCGGTGCCGCGACGATCGAGTGGCGCCGTTGAATTGCGACATCGAAGCGGCCCGCGCCCGGCGATTCGCCGGATTCGGGTGCCGGCGAGAGTCGTCAGCTTATGCGATTCGCGCGGCGGTGCGTAGCGCGCGCGGACAGAACATAGTGTTCTCGTTCATCGAACGACATGCGTGCGCGGCCGGGCGCGGCAGGCCGCTACCATGAACGGCATGATCAGGATCACTGACGGGTGTGAATGCGACGGTTGCCGCGCATGCGGCGATCGACCGGCGTGGCGACCGGCCCGATCCGGCGGTGCGGATCGCGGGAGTCGAAGCGCGGGAGTCGAAGCGGGTGGCGGGAGCGGGTGACGAACGAGACGCGCGGCCTGGCGCCGCGCGCGTGCCTTGACGGCGGAACGCGGGGCCGGTGTCGCGCCGTCGGCGGGCGTGCTGTCTTCCAGCACGAGTTGCGCGGTGACGGCGAAGCGCTGGCGCGGCAGTTCGCACGCTCGAGCGGCGTCGCGTGCGATCACGGCCTTGACGATGTCCTCGGATTCGACGCACTGCCGCTCTTCGGCCTGGGCATCGCGCCGTCGGTCGCGGGCTACGTCGCGACGCACTTCGGCATCCAGTACCTCATGCAGCTCGGCATGGGCGCGCTGGTGCTCGGCTCGTTCGTCGCGCTGGCGCTGAAGAAACCGCGCCGGCGCGGGTCGCACGGGTGACAGCCCTTGCCTGGTCGTGACGGCGCGGTCGATCGCGCGATCAACCTGACAAACTCCTGACGATTGAATTGATATATTGTATCATCTGACGTTTTCGCTGCGGACGCGCCCATTTGCCGGACCTGGCCGCACGCGGCGAAGCCACACGACGATCGATACGAAGTGACGAAAACCAGGAACAGGACGATGCGGCGTGCGCGGCGCGATTGCGCATCGGCCCGCGACGGCGGGGGCTGGCGCGCACGCGTCGCACGAGGGGGCACGACGCTGCTGGGGTGTGCGATGGCGACCTCCGGCGCGTTCGCCGCGGCAGCGGCCGCGCCGGCGCCGGACGATCGGCGCGCGCTGCCCGCGATCAGCGTCACCGCGCAAGCGGCACCGGCCGATCCGCTCGCGCAGCCGCTCGAAACGGGTTCGCGGCTCGGGCTCGCGAGCCTCGATACGCCCGCGAGCGTCGAGACGGTCACGGCCGACATGATCGACGTGCGTGGCGACCATACCGTTCTCGACGCGGTGACGCGCACCGCGGGCTTCGCGAGCGCGATGGCGCCCGGCACCGGCGGCACGGCATTGAGCGTGCGCGGCTTCACCGGGCAGGAATCGGTGATGACGCTGCTCGACGGCGTTCGGCTCATGCCGGCGGCCGGCACGATCACGTTTCCGTTCGATACGTGGCCGGTCGAGCGCATCGAGGTGCTGCGCGGCCCGGCGTCGGTGCTGTACGGGGAGGGCGCGATCGGCGGCGTCGTGAACGTCGTGCCGAAGCGGCCGCAGCGCACGCGCGAGACGACGCTGCAGGTCGGCGTGGGTTTCGACGGCGCGAAGCGTGTCGCATTCGATACGACGGGCGCGCTCGGTCCGCGACTGTCGTACCGTTTCTACGCGAGCGATGCGCGTGCGCACGGCCTCGCCGAACGCGCCGATACGCATGCGAGCGCGATCGGCGGCGCGCTGAGGTTCGACGTGAGCCCGCGCCTCACGCTGACGCTCGACTACGACTACGGCCGCCAGATGCCGCAGACATACTACGGCGTGCCTGCACCGAACGGCGTGCTGGATCCATCGCTGCGCAAGCTCAACTACAACGTCGGCGATGCGTCGATCGCGTACTACGACCAGTGGACGCGCCTGTCCGCGCGCTACCGTCCCGCGCCCGGCGTGACGATCGACAACCAGCTCTACTACCTGACGTCGAACCGCCACTGGCGCAACGCGGAATCGTATGCGCTCGATCCCGACACCGGGCGCGTCACGCGCGGCGACTATCTCGACATCGGCCACCACCAGCGGCAGATCGGCGACCGGCTCAGCGCGCGCTTCGACGGCACGCTGTTCGGCCGCGCGAACCGTTTCGTCGTCGGCACCGAATTCAGCCGCATCACGTTTGCCGGGACCAACAATGCGCCGTACGGCGGTGAATCGACGGTTCCCGCGCACGGCTTCGACCCCGGCGTATTCGCGAGCGGCGATCCGACGGTGCCGCAGTTCAGCACGCGCGCGAACCAGGTCGCCGTGTTCGCCGAGAACCGTCTCGAAGTGCTGCCGCGGCTCGCATGGGTGAGCGGGCTGCGTTACGACCACATCGCGTTCAGCCGCGAGCAGGCGGCCACCGGCGCGGGTTTCGACAAGCGTTTCGCGAACGTCGGCTGGCGTACCGGCTTCGTGTTCGAGATCGCGCCGACGCTCACCGCGTACGCGCAGTACACGACCGGCGCGGAAGGCCTCGGCTCGCTCGTCACGCTGTCGGCATCGCAGGTCGGTTACCGCCTCGCGACCGGCGAACAATGGGAAGCGGGCGTCAAGCAGTCGCTGTTCGACGGCCGCGCGTACTGGACGCTTGCCGTGTACGACATCACGAAGCGCAACCTGCTGAGCACCGATCCGTTCAATCCGGCACTGCGCCAGCAGGTCGGCCGGCAGTCGTCGCGCGGCATCGAGCTGACGGGCGGCGCGCGGCTGCCGCACGGCGTGACGATCGATGCGAACGTCGCGCTGCTGCGCGCGCGTTACGACGAATTCAACCAGCGGGTGGGCGGCGCCACGGTATCGCGCGCGGGCAACGTGCCGACCGACGTGCCGCGGCAGACGGCGAACCTGTGGCTCGGCTGGGTGTTCGCCGAACGCTGGCAGGCGAACGCGGGCGTGCGCTACGTCGGCGCGACGTACGGCGACGATGCGAACCGGCTGACGGTGCCGTCGTACACGGTGTTCGACGCGTCGCTGCGCTGGCAGCCGACCGTGCGCACCGAGCTGGCGCTCTACCTGCGCAACCTCGCGAACCGCACGTATGCGGTGACGACGTCGAACGGCGGCGAGCAATGGCTGCTCGGCCCGTCACGCTCGGCGGAGCTCGTCGCGACGATGCGCTTCTGATGACGAGCCCGGTGCTGCCCGTGCCGCCCGTGACGCACATGCTCGACGTCGAGCGCGTGAGCTGGTCGCCCGGCGGCGCGCTCGCCGTGCTCGACTCGGTGACGCTCACCGTCGCCGAAGGGGAGTTCGTCGGTCTCGTCGGCCCGAACGGCAGCGGCAAGACGAGCCTGCTGCGCTGCGTGTTCCGCTATGCGCGGCCCGACGCGGGCCGCGTCGCGCTCGATGCGCAGGACGTGTGGCGGATGCGGCCGCGCGCGCTCGCCCGGCGCGTCGCGGTGCTGCTGCAGGAGACGCCCGACGACTTCGGGCTGACGGTCGACGAACTGGTGGGGATGGGGCGCACGCCGCACCAGCGCGCGTTCGACGCGGAGAGCGCCGACGATCGCCGGATCGTCGACGCCGCATTGCGCGACGTCGGTCTCGTCGAGCGTCGCGCGCAGCGCTTCGCGTCGCTGTCGGGCGGCGAGAAGCAGCGCGCGCTGCTGGCCCGTGCACTGGCGCAGCAACCCGAACTGCTGCTGCTCGACGAGCCGACCAATCACCTCGACCTGCGTCACCAGCTCGAACTGCTCGCACGCGTGCGGCGCCTCGGCATCGCCACGCTCGCGACGATTCACGACCTCAATCTCGCGGCCGCGTACTGCGACCGGCTTCACGTGCTCGCGCACGGGCGCGTCGTCGCGACCGGCACGCCGGCCGACGTGCTGACCGACGCATTGCTGCGCGACGTGTTCGGCGTCGCCGCGCTCGTCGATCGCCATCCGGTCACGGGCCGGCCGCGCATCACGCCGCTTCATCCGGAATGACCGTCATGCCGTTTCCCGTTTCATGCCGCCGCTCGCGGCACGCGTCGCCTTCCCGGCCGCTTTTCGGCCCGTCCTGCCGCCGCCTGGTCGCCGCCGCCGTGCTCGGTTGCGCCGCCGCTCATGCCGGCGCCTATCCCGTCACCGTGCGCAGCTGCGATCGCGACGTGACGTTCGAGCGCGCACCGACGCGCGCGGTGAGCAACGACGTGAACCTGACCGAGATGATGCTCGTGCTCGGATTAAAGGACCGGCTCGTCGGCTATACGGGCATCGGCGGCTGGAAGACCGGCACCGCGCGCGTGCGCGACGCGCTGCGCGGCGTGCCGGAACTGGCCGCGCAGTACCCGTCGCTCGAGGTGCTGGCGGCCGCGCGCGCGGACTTCTATCTCGCGGGCTGGAATTACGGGATGCACGTCGGCGGCGCGGTGACGCCGGCGACGCTCGCGCCGTTCGGCATCCGCGCGTACGAGCTGACCGAGTCGTGCTCGCACGTGATGAAGCGGCCGCCCGCGTCGTTCGACGACGTGTTCCGCGACCTCACCCAGCTCGGCCGGATCTTCGGTGTCGACGCGCGCGCCGCGCAGGTCGTCGGCGACATGCGCGCTCGGCTCGCGGCGGTGTCGCGCGCGATCGGCCGTCCCGCGCCGTTGCGCGTGTTCGTCTACGACAGCGGCACCGACAAGCCGATGACCGCGGGCGGGCTCGCGATGCCGAGCGCGCTGCTGGCCGCGGCCGGCGCGCGCAACGTGATGGACGACGTGCCGCGCAGCTGGACGCAGGTCAGTTGGGAAAGCGTGGTCGCGCGCGATCCGCAGGCGATCGTGATCGTCGACTACTCGGCCGTCACGGCCGCGCAGAAGCAGCAGTTCCTGCTGAACCAGCCGGCGCTCGCGCGTGTCGCCGCGATTCGCGACCGGCGTTTCGTCGTGATTCCGTACGACGCGGCGACGCCGGGCCCCGAGAACGTCGCGGCTGTCGAGGCGCTGGCACGCGCACTGTATCCGGCCGCGTTCGCCGGGCCGTCGCGATGAGCGAGCGGGGCGGGGCGCCGCGGCTCGAGCCGCGCGTGGTGGTGCCGGTGCTGGCGGCGCTGCTGGCCGTATCGATCGTCGTGTCCGCCGCGTTCGGCCCCGCGCCGATCGCGATGCCGGTCGCGGTGCGGATCGTCGCCGCGCACGTCGCGTCCGCGTTCGGCGCGGCCGCGGCGTTCGCTCCCGGCACGGGCGACGACAGCATCGTCTGGCTGATCCGGATGCCGCGCGCGCTGCTCGCCGCGCTCGTCGGCGCGACGCTCGCGGCGGTCGGCGTCGCGTTGCAGGCGGCGACCGCGAACCGCCTCGCCGACCCGCACCTGCTCGGCGTGAGCGCGGGTGCGATGCTCGGCGCCGTCGCGGTCACGGTGGTGGCCGGCGCGGCGTTCGGTCCGTTCACGCTGTCGGCCGCCGCGTTCGCCGGCGCGCTGGCCGCGACCGCGTGCGTCGTCGCGCTCGCGTACCGGCGCGGCCGGCTCGACTCCGACCGGCTGCTGCTTGCCGGTGTATCGGTGTCGTTCATGATGGCCGCGTTCGGCAACCTGCTGCTGTACCTGGGCGACCAGCGCGCCGCGTCGTCGGTGCTGTTCTGGATGCTCGGCGGCGTCGGGCTCGCGCGCTGGGACCTGCTGCCGGTGCCGGCCGTGTGCGCGGTGCTCGCGGGGGGCGTGCTCTACGCGCGGCGGCGCGAGCTGAACGCGTTGATGTCGGGCGACGTCGCGGCGGCCGCGCTAGGTGTATCGGGCGGCCGGATGCGGCGTGAGGTGTTCGTCGTCGCATCGTTCGCAACCGGGGCGATGGTCGCGGTGAGTGGCGCGATCGGTTTCGTCGGGCTCGTGACGCCGCATCTGTGCCGCCGGGTCGTGGGCGCCGAGCACGGCCGGCTGCTGCCGGTCGCCGCACTGACGGGCGCGATCCTGCTCGTGTGGGCCGACGTCGCGGCACGCACGCTGGCGGCGCCGGAGGATTTGCCGATCGGCATCGTGACCGCGCTGTTCGGCAGCCTGTTCTTCGTCGCGCTGCTGCGTCGGCGCTGAGCGCCCGGCGACGCGGGGAGGGCGAGCGCGGGGCGGCGCGGCAGGTGTCGTCACGCCGGCACGCCCGCGCTCAGCGCAGCGTTGAAGAGCGGAGCGGTGAAGCCGCGTGCGCGTGGCCGGCCCGGCCGCGTGCCGTACTCGCCGGCGCGTCGCCGAGGAAGTCCGGCAACGCCCGCGCCGGCAGCGACATCACGAAGCGTGCGCCGCCGAGCGGCGAGTCCTCGAGCCGCACGTCGCCGCCGTGCACGAGCGCGACGCGCCGCACGATCGCGAGCCCGAGCCCGAACCCGCCGGTCTGCCGGTCGCGGCTCGAATCGAGCCGCTGGAACGGCTCGAACACGCGCGCGCGTTCGGCGACCGGAATGCCGGGGCCGTCGTCGTCGACACTCAGCACCAGCGCGCCGGACGCATCGTGCGTCGCCGACAGCAGGACCGTGCGCGACGCATAGCGTGCGCCGTTGCGGATCAGGTTCAGCAGCGCGCGTGCGACGAGTTTCGGGTCGCACACGTGGGTGGCGGGCGCACCGGTCGTCGACACGCCGAGCGTGAGGCCGCAGTCGGCGAGGTCGTTCGCGACGTTGCCGGCGACGCTGTCGATCAGCGCATCGACGACGACCTCCATCGGTGCCAGCTCGCTCGCGCCTTGCTCGAGCCGCCCGATCGTCAGCAGCTCGGTCACCAGCTCGTCGAGCTCGCGCACGTCGCGCCGCAGTTCGTCGCGGCGCTCGCGCATCCGGCCGCTCCCGTCGGAATCGGCGAGCAGCGCGAGCCCGAATTCGAGGCGCGCGAGCGGCGTCTTCAGCTCGTGCGAGATCCCGTGCATCATCTCGCGCTGCTGCGTGATCGATGCCTCGATCCGCTCGGCCATGTCGTTGAACTGCCGCGACAGCTCGTAGATGTTCGACCGGCCCGACAGTGCCACGCGCGTCGACAGGTTGCCCGCGCCGAACGCGTGGGCAGCGGCCTGCAGCTTGCGCAGGTCGCGCCAGTGATAGGAAATCCACAGCACGACTGCAAGCAGCGCGGCGAGCGCGAGCAGCAAGTACGCATAGATCTTGATGTCGAGGTCGAACGGCTGGATCGGGCGCGCGTGCAGCACGGAACCGTCCGCGAGCGGCATGTAGTAATCCTTGCCGTCGTAGCTCATCGTGATCCTGCCGGCGTCGAGGTCGCGCAGCGGCGCGCCGCTCAGTTGGGCGCGCGCGTCGGCCATCGTCAGGAAGTCGAATCCTTCACTGCCGTGCTTCGCGAGTTCGCGCAGCGCGAGCGCGCGCTGCGCACCGGGATGGCGTTCGAGATAATCGTTCAGCACGAAGGCATAGGTTGTCAGCGAGTCGCGCTGCGCCTGCGCCGCGCGTTCGTAGAAGATCCGGTCGAACGAGAACTGGATGAACGCGATCGATGCGGCGACGCACAGGATCACGATGAGGTACAGCCTGATCAACGGGCGCAGCATTTATTCGTCCCACGCGGAAGGGCTGAACAGGTAGCCGCGGCCCCAGATCGTCTTGATCTTGTGCGGCTCCGACGAGGCATCCTCGAACCGGCGGCGCAGCTTCGAGATGCCGGAATCGACCGAGCGGTCGAGCCCGTCGAACTCGATCCCGCGCAACTGTTTCAGGATGTCGTCGCGGCTCAGCACGGTGCCGGCCGCGCGCGCGAGGATCAGCAGCAGGTTGAATTCGGCCGTCTTCAGGTCGACCGGTTCGCCGCGCCACGTGACCGTGCGGTTCGGCGGCGAGATCGTCAGTTCGCCGAACACGAGCGCCGCGGGCGCGGCGGCGGGCGCGTCCGCCACGGCCGGCTGCGCGCGCCGCAGCAGCGCGCGGGCGCGCGCCACCAGCACGCGCGGCTCGATCGGTTTCGTCACGTAGTCGTCGGCGCCGGTTTCGAGGCCCGCGACCTGGTCGTAGACGTCCGCACGCGCGGTGAGAATCAGCACCGGGACGTTGGTGAACGCGCGAATGCGCCGGCATACCTCCATCCCGTCGAGATTCGGCAGCATCAGGTCGAGTATCACGAGCGCGGGCTGGTGCTCGCGCACCGCCGCGACGGCCAGGTCGCCGCGCCGCACGACGGTCACCGCGAATTCATAGTTGTCGAGGTATTCGCGCACGAGCTGCGCGAGGCGGTCGTCGTCCTCGATCAGCAGCACACGGTATTTGAGCGGATTGTCGTACATGGTCTCCTCGATACGCACGCGTCGTCCCGCATCCCGTCAGGTGGACGCGCGGCGCGGCACGCAAATTCTATCCGGCGTGCCGGCGGCCCGGGCAGCAGCGCGACAATCGCGAACAATCGAACACAATTGCGCACAGATTCCCCGCAGATTCCGGACAGTCCCGGCGCACGGCGGCACCTAGACTTCGGGCTCCGTCACTCTTATCTCAATATTGTGCGCTCAACCCTTCGCCGCTCCCGCTATTGCGTGCCGCTTGCCGGCCTGACCCTTGCCGCCGCCGCCCACGCGGAAAACCAGTATTCGCTTTCGCTCGGCGGCGGGTTCGCGCCGCGCTTCCAGGGGAGCAACCAGTATCGCGGTGTCGTCGCGCCGGGGCTTGCCGCGAAGTTCGGCAACGGCTTCTTCATCGACAGCACCGAGGGCGCCGGCTACCGGCTGGACCTGCCGCACGGCGTGTTCGTGTCGGCGGCGGTGAACTATGACCCGGGCCGCGCGGACGAGAACCGCTTCGACCTGCCGGGTTCGGACTACCTGAAGGGGATGGGCCGGATTCCCGGCTCGGTGCTCGTCGGCGTGCGGGCAGGCGTGACGCTGTTCGATGCGGCCGAACTGAGCGTCACGGTCGACACCCCGGTGACGCATACGTCGCGCGGCGTGTCGGGGCATGTCGACCTCGCGGTGCCGGTGTTCAAGACCGCACAGCACCAGATCATCGTGACGGGCAGCGTGCATGCCGGCACCGGACGCTACACGCAGACGTTCTACGGCGTGACCGATGCGCAGTCGATGACGAGCCGGTTCCGGCCGTACTCGACGAGTGGCGGGATCGACAGCGCGACGATGTCGGTCGCGTGGAACTGGAACCTGTCGCGGCACTGGTCGGTACTCGCGACCGGCGGCGTGACGCGGCTGCTCGGGCGCTATGGCGACAGCCCGATCGTCCAGTCGCGCAGCAACTACTACGGGATGGCCGGCGCGACCTACAAGTTCTGAATGGAGGCCGGCGCGCATGCCGCACATGATGCGTCGATGTCGGGCCGTGGCGGCGAATCGCGTGCGGTAACATGCAGGCGGGTCCGGCGGCACGCCGGGCCCGCGACGCCGGCGTGCCGAAACGGCTCGGCCGGGTCGTGCCATGCCGCCGTTCGCCGGCCGCCATCCGTCAGGAAACGGCGGCCGCGCGCGGCACCGATCATGCATGCGACGCCCGGCCGTGCACGAAGGCCGCGATGGACTGCCGGGCCGCGACAGGGAGAAGCCGATGAAGAACACGATCGCGATGCTCGCAGCACTCGTTGCGAGCGCAACCTTTGCGGGATGTGCGGACATGAACACGAAGCACCCCAACGCCACCGCCGGCGGCGCGGTGATGAACCCCGCGCCGTCGGGCGCCGTGAACGCTTGCAAGGCGGACGCCGCGCCGGACGACGCGCTGATCGGCAAGACCGAGGCCGAGGCGGCCGCGCTGCTCGACGGCTGCCTGTGGCGCGTGCTCGAGCGCGACGGCCAGTCGTTGCCGGGCACGATGGACTATCGCCTGGAGCGCCGCGACCTCGGCATTCGCGACGGCAAGGTGATCTGGGTGCGGCGCGGGTGATGGAGCGGGCCGGCAGGGAAGCGGTGGCAGCCGAGGTTGCGGCCGGCACTGCCTGAACTGTGGGTGGCGCGCTATTTGCGCATGTATTTCTGCAAGAGCGGCGCCGCCGAACTGTAGTGGGTCGACGACATGAACGCGCTCGCGCTCAAGCCGACGCAGGAGAAGCGAGCGCCGTCGCCGACCTCAACCTGAACGGCGCGACGACGATCGTCCGGTGGTCCGCCGGTTGCCGATGCGCAGCCGGCGCGTGCGGCTACTTCGAGATATACCAGAGCGCGTCGGTGCTGACGCGCGTCGCCGGCGTGGCCGCGGCCGGTGCCTGGGTCGTCGCGGCAGGCGGCGGCGTGTTCGACGTCACGGCGGTGGGCCACGTGGCCGGCGGGTTCGACGTCGTCGAGGCAGGCGTGGTATTCGCCGTGCTCGCGGTCGATGCGGATCCCGACGTCGACGGCGTGTTCAGATACCACAGCGCGTCGGCCGATGCGGTGCGCCTGGACGACGCATTCGCAGGCGGCTGCTTCGCTGCAGGTGCCGTGGCAGCCGTCGCGCCCGAACGCGGCGCGCCCGCTGCGGTTCCAGCCCCGGCCTGCGTGGTCGCCCCCGCCGCGCCGCGCTGCGCGCGCGCCTCGAACGGTCCGAGCTGGAAGATTAACGTTTGCGCGGGACGCGTCAGAACGGCATACGGGAATTGCAGCTCCCACGACATCAGCACGCGGCCCGACGACGTCTCGGTGAAGATCGCGGGCACGTGCTTCATGTCGCTGAACTGCACGTAGATCCGCGCGCCGTCGTCGAACACCTGGGTCGGCTTGGCCTGGTCCGCGCCCGTGACCGTCCAGCCGAAGTTGTACGTGCCGGCCGGGCCGGCGGGCCCGCCTTGCGGCTGCGGCGGCGGTGCGGACGGCGCGAGCGTGCGCGGCCGCGTGACCGGCGGCGCCGACACGCTCAGGCTCGCGAACGGGTTGTACGCCTGCGCCTGCTGCGGCGGCGTAAAGGAGGGGGGAAGGATGGGCATGGGAGTATCCGGCGAATCCGGCAGGGTCCGGATTGCATCATAGACCTTGCGGGCATACGCGAGGCGCTTGTCGGGCGACGCGGAGTTGTACGCGCCGATCGCGTTCCAGTTGGCGCCGAGCTGGCGGATGTTCTGCGACAGGATCCACGCGCCGACATACGCATTGGTGCACGCATCGAACAGGCTTTCCCGCGTGATGCCTTCGCGCGCGAGCGTCGGCAGCCAGGTGCTGTTGATCTGCATCAGCCCGATGTCGACGGTGCCGTTCGTGTTGGTGTTGACGGCGTTCGGATTCATGCCCGATTCGACCTGCGCGATGCCGCGCAGCAGGCTCACGCTCACCTTCTGGAACGTGGCCGCGTCGTCGAGGCAGTCGGCCCGCGCGACCCCGTGCAGCGCGCACGACAGTGCGATCGTCGCGGCGATCTTCGGCGTGGCGTGGCTGATCGAACGGGCAGTCTGACGCGGCATGGCAGGATGGGGCGGAATCCGGCCGCCCGGTGCAAGGAAATTACGCAGACGCGAAGTGTGCCATAGCGCGCAGTCAAATGGCTCGCGTCAAACTTTCCTTTGCATTTGCCGGCGCATTTGCCGCGCATTTTCCCCGATGAGGGTATCGATGCGCGACAGGATGGAATCGGTAAAAACGGCTGATTTTCGCGCGCATGCCGACCGGCGATCGCTGTCGCAATACTGACGCCACGCGTCAGTTGCGCGGCGAATGCGGCAATGCATGGCGCAATGAAGCGGCGGATAAAAGCCGCGTCCGCGCGGTGCGCGGGCCGGAAACGACGACGGCGGCCGTAGCCGCCGTGCCGGTGAATCCTCGATTCGCATCCGATACCGGTCGACCGGCCCGCGCCATGCCGCGCGCAGCCGGCCGTCGTCGATCAGAAGCGGTGACGCAGGCCGAGGTTGACCATCGTCTGCGAGCTCGTGCCCGCATAGCCGTACGAACCGATTGACGCCTGCGCGGCCATCGACCCGCCGTTGCCGTCGCCCGTCTGGCCGCTCGCGTGCTGGTACGCGGCGGTCAGGTACACGTCGGTGCGCTTCGACAGCGTGTAGTCCGCGCCGGCCGACACCTGGTGATAGGTCGCCGACGTATCGCCGCCCGAGCGCGTATAGCTGTAGCCGACGCCGACGAGCAGCGCATTGGTGGCCTGGTAGTTCACGAAGCCTTGCCCGGTGTTGTAGTGCTCGTTCGAGTTGAACACCGAGCTCGCGTCGCGGCGGTACTGCGCGTTGCTGTAACCGAGGCCGAACGTGAACGGGCCGGCGACATACTGGCCCGCGATGCGGGCGATGCCGATCGAGTGCGCGCTTGCATAACCGTTGTTGATCGGGCCGTCGAAGGTGCCGTCCGACGAACTGGTCCAGCCGTTGCGCAGCCCGTTCGACGCGGGGCTGTTGGTCGCGTGGAAGTAGCCGCCCGCGACGCTGAACGGCCCGTTGTTGTACGACACGGCGGCCGAATACGACTGCGCGGCGCCGGTGCTGCCGGCGATGCCGCCGAACGAGTACATCGCCGAGAACTGCAGCCCCGCATACACGGCCGACGTGTACTTCACCGCGTTGTCGACGCGGAAGCTGTTGTCGTAGTTGTCGACGTCGCCCGGCGTCGCGAACACGCTGCCCAGATAGTTGTCGGCGGTGATGCCCTGCACGAGGTCGACGAGCGGATCGTACTGGCGGCCGAAGGTGAGCGTGCCGTAGCGGTCGCTCGTCAGCCCGACGAACGCCTGCCGGCCGAACAGGCGGCCGCCCTGGCCCTGCCGGCCGCTGCTCGGGTCGAAGCCGTTCTCGAGCTGGAACAGCGCCTTCAGCCCGCCGCCGAGATCCTCGGTGCCCTTCACGCCCCAGCGGCTGCCCGCGAGGTTGCCCGCGCTGCTGTTGCCGAGCATCCACGCGTTGTCCTTGCCCTGCGCGTGGTTCACGTACGTGATCGACGTGTCGATCACGCCATACAGCGTGACGCTCGACTGCGCATGCGCGGCAGGTATCGCCGCGAACGACGCGAGCGAAATCAGCGAGAGGGTCGTGCGTTTCATGTCATCTCCTTGCGATTGGCTTGCTTGAACCGGATTGGCAGGAGACTACCGAGCCGCCGACGAACGGCAAAAATGAAATTCTCCGATGTGACCTAAAGCAGACAGATGCGTGCTGCGGCAAGGTCTATTGAGAGATTCACATTATTGAGCATTGTGTATCAATCGATTTGGATTTCGCGATGGCGCGACTGGCGCATTGCCGGAATCGTGATAATTCCACGCGATTTTCGGCCGGATTTCGACGACGGGGCGTTCGTCGTCGATTCATCAATTGATTATTTAATGAATCGAATCGCGTGATACTGGCCGGGTATGGTATTGCGCGCGTCGCGCGACGTATGCCAGTCGAGCGCGCGTTCCGCCGGCGTCGCTGTTCACCGATGCCGCCGGTTGCGTGTCCGGTTTGTATATAATAATCATTCTCATTTACAGAATTGCCACCTGCGCGCCCCGGAACCCGGCCATGTCCGCTGACAAGCTGTCCCTCCATCGAGAAATCGACGCCCTCTATGTCGGCCATCACGCGTGGCTGCGCGCCTGGCTGAGCCGGAAGCTCGGTTGCGCGCATCGCGCGGCCGATCTCGCGCATGACACCTTCATGCGGCTGCTCGCGCGCGACGAGCCGATCGGCGCCGACGAGCCGCGCGCGTTCCTGACGACGGTCGCGCAGCGCGTGCTGTCGAATCACTGGCGCCGCGAGCAGATCGAGCGCGCGTATCTCGACGTGCTCGCGCAGCGTCCCGAAGCCTGGGTGCCGTCGCCGGAGGAGCAGGCCGTCGTGTTCGAGACGCTGCTCGAGATCGACCGGCTGCTCGACGGGCTGCCGCTCGCCGCGAAGCGCGCGTTCCTGCTCGCGCAGCTCGACGGGCTCACGCAGGCCGAGATCGCGCGCGAACTCGGCGTGTCGCTCGCGACGGTGAAGCGCTATCTCGTGAAGGCCGGCACGCAGTGCTTCTTCGCGATGGCGGCCTGACCGATGGCCGCCCCGGGCGTACCGGCGGTGCCGCCGCAGGTCGCGCGTCGCGCGGTCGAATGGTGGGTTGACCAGCAGGCCGGCCGCGGCGACGCCGCATTCGCCGCCGCGCTCGCGCGCTGGCGCGCCGAGGATCCGGCGCACGACGCGGCATGGCGTCATATCGAAACGATGGAAGGGCGCATCGGCCGGCTCGCGGCCGGGCTCGACACGCAGGCCGCGCACGCGGCGCTGCTGCCGCCGCGCCCGGGCCGCCGCCGTGCGGCCGTGAAGGCGCTGGCCGTGCTGCTGTTCGCCGGTGGCGCCGCATGGATGGCCGAGCCCGCGCGGCGCGCGGCGATCTGGCCGGCGGACCTGCGGACCGCGGTCGGCGAGCGGCGCACGGTGACGCTCGCGGATCGCACGGTCGTCGTGCTCGATACCGATACCGCGCTCGACGTGCGCTTCGATGCCGCCGTACGCCGCCTGCGCCTGCTGCGCGGCACGATCATGGTGACCAGCGGCCACGACGATCGCAGCCCCGCGCGGCCGCTGGTGGTCGCGACCGTGCAAGGCGAGCTGCGGCCGCTCGGCACGCGTTTCGCGGTGCGCCAGCGCGACGGCGCGACGCGCATCGAGGTGTTCGCGGGCGCCGTGCGCGTGCAGCCCGTCGCCGCCGCGGCCGGCACGCGCGTGATCGCGGCGGGCGAGGGCGCGGACTTCACGCGCGACGCGATCGGCGCAACGGTGCCGCTCGACGCGTATGCGTCGGCATGGACGACCGGCATGCTCGTCGCGTCGCGCATGCGGCTCGCGGATCTGGTCGCCGAGCTCGACCGCCATCGCCGCGGCAGCCTGCGTTGCGATGCGGCCGTGGCCGACCTGCGCGTGTCCGGCACCTATCCGCTCGACGATCCCGCGCGCGTGCTCGATACGCTGAAGGCGACGTTGCCGATCGATGTCGAATACGTGACGCGCTACTGGGCGACGGTCGTGCCGGTCCGCTCGTGAGCACGTCATTTCAAAAATTTTTCGTTTCCCTGAGCTGTTTCTCGAGGTTCGCGTGACATGGGTAATGAAAGCAGCACTGGCCCATCGTCCACCGACACCTCGATCATGGTTTCCATCCGTCTCACGCATCGGCGCCGTCCGGCGCCTGCCCGTCATCTGCCGCGCGCGTCGCGCCCGGCCGCGTCCGCCGTATCTGACGCATTTGCCGCATCTGCGGTGACAGGCCGCCTGGCCCGCCGGCTGGCCGGCGCTGTCCTGCTGTCGGCGCTGCTGCCGCTGCCCGCGCAGGCGGACACCGACGCGGCTGCCGCCGCGCAACGCGCATCGCGCCGCGCGTTCGACATTCCGGCCGGCCCGCTCGAAGCGGCGCTGAACCGGTTCGGGCGCGACGCGGGGATCCTGCTCGCGTTCCCCGCCGACCTGACCGCCGGCCGCACGAGCGGCGGCGTGCACGGCCGCTTCGACGTCGACGGCGCGCTCGACCGGTTGCTCGCCGGCACCGGGCTCGTCGCGCTGCGCCAGCCGGGCGGCGGCTATACGCTGATGCGCGCGAACGGCTCGGTCGCGCCGGCCGCGGCGGCCGGCACCGAGGCGGCCGCCGAACTGCCGGCCATCACCGTGCGCGGCAGCGCGCTGCGCGCGGAAAGCTACCGGCCGGCGAAGGAAGCGGGCGTGCTGCGCACCGACATCCCGCTGCTCGACACCGCGCAGGCCGTCAACGTCGTGCCCGCGCAAGTGCTGCGCGACCAGCGTCCGCGCAATCTCGACGACGCGCTCGGCAACGTGAGCGGCATCACGCAGGGCAACACGCTCGCGGGCACGCAGGACACGATCATGAAGCGCGGCTTCGGCGACAACCGCGACGGCTCGATCATGCACAACGGGATGCCGATCGTGCAGGGACGTTCGTTCAACGCGGCGGTCGAGAGCGTCGAGGTGCTGAAGGGGCCGACGTCGCTGCTGTACGGGCTGATGGATCCGGGCGGCGTCGTCAACGTCGTCAGCAAGCAGCCGCGGATGACGCGCTACAACGCGATCTCGCTCGGCGCGTCGACGTTCGGGCACGGCAGGAACGGCGGCAGCGCGACCTTCGACTCGACCGGCCCGATCGGCGATTCGCGGCTCGCGTACCGGCTGATCGTCGACCAGTCGAACGAGCAGTACTGGCGCAACTTCGGCGAATACCGGCAGACCTTCGTCGCGCCGTCGCTCGCGTGGTACGGCCGCGATACGCAGGTCGTCGTGTCCTACGAATACCGGAAGTTCCATTCGCCGTTCGATCGCGGTACCGCGCTCGACCCGCGCACCAACGCGCCGCTCGACATTCCGGCGCGGCGGCGCATCGACGAGCCGTTCAACAACATGGACGGCGAATCGCATCTCGCGCAGTTGAGCGTCGATCACCAGTTCGATGAGGACTGGAGCGCGCACTTCGGCTACAGCTACAACCGCGAGACCTACGACGCGAACCAGTTGCGCACGACCGGCGTCGATCCCGCGACGGGCACGCTGACGCGCAGCAACGACGCGACGCACGGCGCGCTCGGCACCGACAGCTACGGCATCGGCTACGTGAACGGCAAGCTGACGCTCGCGGGGATGCGCCACGACGTGCAGGTCGGCTTCGATACCGAATACCGCCGCATCTATCGCAAGGACATGCTGCGCCAGGCGGTGAAGACGCCGTTCAGCTACGTCGATCCGGTGTACGGGCTGCTGTCGCCGTCGAGCACGGTGTCCGCGAGCGACAGCGACCAGACCGACACGCTGCACGATGCGTCCGCGTTCTTCCAGGACACCGTGCACCTGACCGACAAGTGGATCGTGTCGGGCGGGCTGCGCTATATCACGTACAACCAGGTCGCGGGGCGCGGCCGGCCGTTCAAGGCGAACACCGACCTGAGCGGCTCGAAGTGGCTGCCGCGCGCGGGCGTCGTCTACAAGTGGACCGACGCGTTCTCGCTGTACGGCAGCTATTCGCAGTCGCTGAAGCCGTCGTCGTCGATCGCGCCGATGACGTCGGGCTACGTGATCGACGCCGCGACGCCGCCCGAGGAGGCGACCGCGTGGGAAGTGGGCGGCAAGCTCGACCTGCCGGGCGGGATGACGGGCACGCTCGCGCTGTTCAACATCGACAAGAAGCACGTGCTCGTGTCGCAGTTCAACGACGCGACGAAGCTGACCGACTGGCGCACGTCGGGCCGGGCGCGTTCGCGCGGCGTCGAACTCGACCTGTCGGGCAGGATCGGCGAACGCGTGAACGTGATCGCAAGCTATGCGTACATCGACGCGAAGACCACCGAGGATCCGCTCTACACCGGCAACCGGCTGTGGAACGTCGCGCGCCATACGGCATCGCTCGCGGCCGTCTACGACGTCGGCACGCTCGTCGGCGGCGACGATCTGCGCATCGGCGCGGCCGCGCGCTACGTCGGTGCGCGGCCCGGCGATTCGGCGAACAGCTTCACGCTGCCGTCGTACGTGCTCGCGGATGCGTTCGCGACCTACGACACGCGGCTCGGCAAGCAGAAGCTGTCGTTCCAGCTGAACGTGAAGAACCTGTTCAACCGCACGTACTACCCGTCGAGCGCGAACCGCTATTTCGTCGCGATCGGCGATGCGCGACAGGTGTCGCTGCTGACCACGCTGCAGTTCTGACCACGCAGTCCATGCAATCGCCGCGCGTCGCGCATGACGGCGCGCGGCTTCGGAGAAAAAACCGATGAACCGGAACATGAAGACCGGCGCCGTGCGCGCCCTGGCCGCCGGCACGCGGCGGCATACGTTGCGCGCGCTGGTCGGCGCGACGTTCGCACTGTGCGCGGGCCTGTCGGCAAGCGCGCCCGCGGTCGCCGCCGAGGCGGCCGCGGTTGTCGCGCCGTCCGTCACGCGCGTCGCGATGCTCGTGCAGTTGCGCGGCCCGAATCTGAAGATCGACGAACGGATCGGCCAGCATCTCGGCGAGCGCGGCTACGCGGTGCGCCTGATCGACGAGAGCGCGACGCCCGACGCGGCGCGCGATGCCGACCTCGTCGTGATCTCGTCGACGGTGTCGTCGAAGAACGTGCGGCCCGGCTGGCGCACGCTCGACAAGCCGCTCGTCACGTGGGAGAACGACCTGCTCGACGATCTCGCGATGACCGGCAAGCGCCACGACGTCGACTTCGGCGAAACGGGCAAGGAGCGCTATCTGTGGCTCGTCAACGCGCCGCATCCGATCGCGGCCGGACTGCCGGCCGGCACGACCAACGCGTACGGCAAGCAGGCGCCGATGAGCTGGGGCAAGCCGGGGCTCGGCGCGATCACGATCGCGACCGTGTACGGGCAGCCGGACAAGGCCGCGATCTTCGCGTACGAGAAGGGCGCGACGATGGACTATGAAACGCTCGCGCCGGCGCGCCGCGTGATGTTCTTCCTCGACAACGACACATTCGCGAACCTGTCGCCGGCCGGCGTCGCGCTGTTCGACGCGGCGCTCGACTGGGCGGCGGGGCGGCGCTGACGCGGCACGATACCGGGCGATGCGCGCGGCGCGCGGACCGGAGCCGCGCCGCCCCGGTCGCGGGATACGCGCGCCCACGCGCACTCACGCGCAGCGTCAGCGGCGATCGGCATGGAGTGCGAGAATGCGGGCATCGGCCGGCGCGTGTCGTGCCGCTCACCAGGGAACCCGCATGGACAGTCACATCGCTCCGGTGGAGCTGAAGAAAGCCTACCGTCTTCTCAACCACGGTCCGACCGTGCTCGTGTCGGCCCGCCACGACGGCGTCGACAACGTGATGGCCGCCGCCTGGGCCTGCGCGCTGGATTTCCTGCCGCCGAAGCTGACGGTCGTGCTCGACAAGTCCGCGAAGACGCGCGAGCTGGTCGAGCGCAGCGGCACCTTCGTGATCCAGGTGCCGACGGCCGCGCAGCTGCAGCTCACGCATGCGGTCGGCAGCCACAGTCTCGCGGAGCGGCCGACCAAGCTGCGCGACGCGGGCGTCACGCTGTTCGACGTCGAGGGCCACGACCTGCCGTTCGTCGCCGGCTGCTCGGGCTGGCTCGCGTGCAGGCTGATTCCCGAGCCGCACAACCAGCAGACCTACGACCTGTTCATCGGCGAGGTGGTCGGCGCGTGGTCCGACACGCGCGTGTTCCGCGACGGTCACTGGTATTTCGAGTCGGCCGATCCGGCGCTGCGCAGCCTGCACTACATCGCGGGCGGCAACTTCTACGCGATCGGCGAATCGCTGCACGTCGATCCGGACCAGCCGGATCCGCACTAAGCAGCCGGCCGGCTGCCGTTTCAGGCGCGCGGTTCACGCGCGCTTGTTCAATTCCGCCAGCATCACGTCGGCGAACGCCTGCGCGACGCGCGACAGCGTGCGCCCGCGCTTCGCGACGAGCGCGATCGGCCGCACGAACGCCGGGTCGTCGATCGGCTTGGCGACGAGGTCGGGCTCGGCGCGCACTTCGCGCGCGGTCGCCGGCAGGATCGTCACGCCGAGGCCGCCGCGCACCATCGCGACGGCCGTCATCATGTAGGTCGGTTCGCACGCGATGTCGGGCGTGCAGCCGGCCGCTTCCAGCGCGGCATCGACCACGCTGCGCACGCTCGTGCCCTGCGCGGTCAGCACCAGCGGCACGGCGGCGACGTCCGCGGTGCGCACGCGCCGCTTGCGCGCGAGCGGATGATCCTTCGGGCACACGGCGACGAGCCGGTCGGCGCCCGCGTACAGCACGTCCAGCGTCGCGTCGAACGCATCGCCGCCGGTCAGCCCGAGATCGGCTTCCTCGTTGCGCACCAGCGCGGTGACGAGGCTCGCGACGCCGTCGCGAATGTCGAAGCCCGCGCGCGGCACGTCGCGCCGGAACGACTGGATCAGCTCCGGCAGCAGGCTGGATGCGAACGTCGGCAGGCACGCGAGCCGCACCGTGCCGCTCGCGCCTTCGCCGAGCGCGCGCGCATCGCGCAGCACGCGCTCCATGTCGTCGAGCGAGCGCTGCAACAGCGGCAGCAGTTCGCGCCCGGTCTGCGTGAGCGCGACGCTCCGGCTGTTGCGGTCGAACAGCCGTGCGCCGACGATGTCCTCGAGCCGGCGGATCTGCACGGTCAGCGCCGGCTGCGACAGGTGCAGCCGCGCGGCGGCGCGCGTGAAGTTGCCGGCGTGCGCGACGGTGACGAACGCGCGTATGTCGCGAAGGTTCAGATCCATAACGATTCGTGATTGCTGCGATCAAATCATTTCAATTGTGCTATCGCTGCGCCGACCTTACGCTCGTCTCCAACAAAAGACAAGGTAGGAGACACCGATGCTGCCGTTACTCGGGCTGGGCACGATCGTCGTGCTGCTGGCCGCGATTCTGTCGAAACGCATGTCGCCGCTCGTCGCGCTGATCATCGTGCCGATCGCGGCATCGCTGATCGGCGGCTTCGGGCTGCATACCAGCAAATTCGTGATCGACGGGCTGAAGGGCCTCGCGCCCGTGGTCGGGATGTTCGTGTTCGCGATCCTCTATTTCGGGACGATCACCGACGCCGGCACGCTCGACCCGATCATCGACCGCATCCTGCGCGCGGTCGGCACGCGGCCCACGCGGATCGTGATCGGCACGACGCTGCTCGCGCTGCTGATCCACCTCGACGGCTCGGGCGCCGTGTGCTTTCTCGTGACGATTCCCGCGGTGCTGCCGCTGTACGACCGGCTGAAGATGGACCGGCGCGTGCTGGCGGCCGCGGTGTCGATGGCCGCGGGGATCAACTTCCTGCCGTGGACGGGGCCGATGATCCGCGCGTCGGCGTCGCTGCACCTGCCGGTGTCGGCGCTGTTCAATCCGCTGATTCCGGTGCAGGCGATCGGGCTCGTGTTCGTGTTCGGCGTCGCCTACTGGCTCGGGCGGCGCGAGGAGAAGCGGCTCGGCCTCTCGCGCGACGATGCAACGATTCCGCTGCCGACACGCGAGCTGACGCCCGACGAGCAGGCGCTGCGCCGGCCGCACCTGTTCTGGTTCAACCTGGTGCTCACGCTCGTCGTGCTCGGCACGATGGTCGTGATGGGCGAGAAGATCCCGCCCGCGATCATGTTCATGGTCGGGCTGTGCATCGCGCTGATGGTGAACTACCCGGACGTCGACATGCAGCGCAAGCGCATCGACGCGCATGCGCGCGCGGCGTTGATGATGGCCGGCATCCTGCTCGCGGCCGGCGTGTTCACCGGTGTCATGCAGGGCAGCGGGATGCTGAAGGCGATGGCGCAGGCGGCGGTCGGCTTCGTGCCGCCGTCGATGGCCGGCCACATCCCGGTCGCGCTCGGTTTCGCGTCGATGCCGCTCAGCATGCTGTTCGATCCCGATTCGTTCTACTTCGGCGTGCTGCCGGTGATCGCGGAAGTGGCCGGGCAGCTCGGCGTGCCGGCCGTGCACGTGGGGCAAGCCGCGCTGCTCGGCCAGATGACGACCGGGTTTCCGGTCAGCCCGCTGACGCCCGCGACGTTCCTCGTCGTCGGCCTGTGCGGGATCGAGCTGGCCGAGCACCAGAAATTCACGTTCCCGCTGCTGTTCGGCGCGTCGATCGTGATGACGATCGCGTGCGTCGCGCTGGGCGTTTTTTGATTTTTTCCCCGGCGCGCGAGCGCCGGATCACGGTACCGACATGACAGCAAAGCCATCACACGAACGGCGCGTGCGCATCGGCGCGGGCGCCGGCTACTCGGGCGACCGGATCGAGCCCGCGGTCGAACTGGCCGAACACGGGCAGCTCGACTATCTCGTCTTCGAATGCCTCGCCGAGCGCACGATCGCGATCGCGCAGCAGGCCCGGCGCCAGGATCCGGCGCTCGGCTACGATCCGCTGCTCGATGCGCGCATGCACGCCGTGCTGCCGGTGGCGGCGCACCAGCGCGTGCGGATCGTGTCGAACATGGGCGCGGCGAACCCGCGCGCGGCCGCGCGGCGCACCGCGCGGATCGCGCAGTCGCTCGGCCTCGCGGGGCTGAAGGTCGCGGCGGTCGAAGGCGACGACGTGCTCGACGTGGTGCTGCGCGGCGCGTTCCGCTTCGAGGAGTCGGGCGACGAAGTCGCCGCGTATCGCGACCGCATCGTGTCCGCGAACGCGTATCTCGGCGCCGCGCCGATCGTCGACGCGCTGGCGGCCGGCGCGGACGTCGTGCTGACCGGGCGCGTCGCCGATCCGTCGCTGTTCGCCGCGCCGCTGATCCACGCGTTCGGCTGGCGGATGGACGACTGGGACACGCTTGGGGCCGCGACGGTCGTCGGCCATCTGCTCGAATGCGCGGGGCAGGTGACGGGCGGCTATTTCGCCGATCCCGGCTACCAGGACGTGCCGAATCTCGCGCGGCTCGGATTCCCGATCGGCGAGGTCGCGGCCGACGGCTCGGTCGTGATCACCAAGGTGCCGCACGCGGGCGGACGCGTGAGCGCGGCGACCTGCAAGGAACAGCTGCTGTACGAGATTCACGATCCGGCGCGCTACCTGCAGCCCGACGTCGTCGCGGATTTCACGCGGGTGGCCGTTGCGGAGGAGGCGCCGGACCGCGTGCGCGTGACGGGCGGGCGCGGCACCGCGCGCACCGGGACGCTGAAGGTGTCCGTCGCGTACGTCGACGGCCATATCGGCGAAGGGCAGATCTCGTACGGCGGGCCGGGCGCGCTGGAACGCGCGCGGCTCGCGCTCGACATCGTCCGCGAGCGGCTCGCGCTGACGGGCGTGGCCGCGACCGAATTGCGCTTCGACCTGATCGGCGTGGATGCGTTGTACGGCGACGCGACGCCGGCCGTGCGCGGCGAGCCGGCCGAAGTCCGCGTGCGGGTGGCCGGCCGTGCGGCGAGCGCCGCCGAGGCCGCGCGGATCGGCAACGAAGTCGAGACGCTTTATACGAACGGACCGGCCGGCGGCGGCGGCGCGTTCAAGTCGACGCGCGAGGTGATCGCCGTGCAGTCGGTGCTGCTGCCGCGCACGGCCGTGACGCCGTCGTTTTCTTTCGTGGAGGCCTGATGCAACTGCGTGAACTGGCGCATGCGCGCACCGGCGACAAGGGCAATACGCTGAACGTGTCGGTCATCTGCCGCGATCCGCGTCACTACGAACACCTGCGCGCGCATCTCGATGCACCGGCGGTGAAGGCGTGGCTCGCGGGCATCGTGCACGGCGACGTCGTGCGCTACGAGCTGCCGGCGCTTGCCGCGTTCATCTTCGTGCTGCGCGATGCGCTCGGCGGCGGCGTCACGCGTTCGCTCGCGCTCGATGCGCACGGCAAGTCGGTCAGCTCGGCGTTGCTGGCGATCGACGTGCCCGACCCGGCGTGACGACGTGACGGGGTGATGGAGTGCGCCGCCAGCGGGCCGCGCACGCCGTCACGTTCACGCTCACGGGATCAGCAGTTCGCGGCGTCCGTCCGCGTGCTCGATGCGTTCGCCCGCGATGTGCAGGCGCTGATCTGCCCGATAGTCGTAGACCGCGCGCGACGCGGCAACCTGGTCGAGATCGAGTTCGACCGTGTGGCGCGACTCGCCGTTGCCGGCTTCGAAGATCAGGTTGCCGAACGGATCGGCCGCGAGGCTGCCGCCCGCGAACACGACGGCGTGCGTGCCGGCGCCAACGCGGTTCGCGACGACCGCGAACACCTGGTTTTCCATCGCGCGGGCCGAGACCGACGTGCGGTGCACGTGACGGTACGGCTCCATGTTGCCGTCGGTGACGAGGATCAGTTGCGCGCCGAGCGCCGCGAGCGCGCGGCCGCTTTCCGGGAATTCGCTGTCGTAGCAGATCAGGAGGCCGATCCGCACGCCGCGCCATTCGACGGTCGCGTAGCGGTCGCCGGGCAGCACGACGCCGCGCTCGGACACCCACAGGTGGGTCTTCCGATAGCGCAGCGCGATGCCGTCCGGCGTGACGAACACGGTCGTGTTGTAGAAGCGCCCGCCGTCGTTCTCGATCAGCCCGACCACCACCGCGACGTTGCGCGCCCGCGCGGCCGCGATCACCGCGCCGACGCTCGGGCCGTCGAGCGGCTCGGCCACGCGCGCGAGATCGGACGGATCGAGAAAACCGGTGAGCTGCGCTTCCGGAAACATCACGATGTCGGTGCCGGGCGAGCAGGTCGCGATGGCGTCGAGCGTGCGCTGCAGGTTGTACGGTGTGTCGCCGTCGCGACCGGCGAGCTGGACGATGTCGAGCTTCAGTTTCATGGGCGGGTTCATGTCCCGTCGCGCGATGCGGCGGAAGAGTGAGGATGAGCGCTAGTATGCGCCGAACGCGCCGGCTTCCCATCCTGCTGACGCGTTACTCCGTCGGGGGTATTGAGTTCCGCGCAGGCCGCCGGAGACGGTGCGTCCGATAGGGCGTATAGCGCGTATCGATTCAGCCGCGAACGACAGGACGGGCCGTCGCGGCCGCCGCGCCGATCGTCACGTGGTGGTCTGCGCCGTCAGGAACAGCGAGAACAGCGCCGACTGCGAATGGATGTCGAGCTTCGCGTGGAAGTTGCGCCGGTTCACGACGTTGCGTCCATGTTGGGCCGGACTGGTGCGAGGCGCGCTTGCGATGCCGCGCCGGACGTGTACGCTACGGGCTCGCGGGCATCGGCCCGCGCGTGCGGCAGGGGCCGCGCGCATCGACCGGATCCAGGAATGAAGAACGAGATCGTCACGCCGGCCAGCGCGAATGGCGAGGCCGCGCGCCGCAGCCGGTTCACGGCCACGCTTGCCGGACTGTCCGCCGTCGCGGTGTTCACCGCGCTTGCCGCGGTCTCGCCTGTCCACGCCGCCGAGCCGGCGCATCCCGAGCGTCAGCTGCAACGGTTCATCCGGGATGGCTACGGCACGTGGCGTGCCGACCGCAAGGGCTGGCAGCCGGACGCGGGCGATTTCATCTACGCGTCGTGCGGAGCGCTGCGCGTCGCGACGCCCGACGGCCCGCGCACGCTGCTCGCGATGTGCGGCGAGACCGAGGACGCCGTGCAGAACGGAATGCCGGGAATGGATTCCGACGCGACGCCGGGCACGATCGACCTGTACGTGCTGAAGCCTTCGGCGGACGGCAACGGGCTCGAACCGGTGTTGAAGAAGACGGGCATCGCGTCCGGCAAGCGCGGTGAGCCGGGCACGGTGCGCATCCAGCGGCTGGGCGCGCATCTGTTCGGCTTCGAGATCGGCGAAGCAGATGCACGGCAAGGCTATGCGCAGAGCCTGCGCGCGATCTGGCTGCCGCACGGCGACGCGCTGGTGCTGGCGGCGGCGCGCATCAACGAGGCGCTCGACAATGCGGCGTCGACCGACTGCGCGAACGCGCCCGCGCGCTGCGAGGCACGCCGCTTCGAGATCGCGCCGGACATGACCGACACCGGCACCGTCTATCCGCTGATCGTGACCGAGACCGGCACGCGCGGCGACCACGCGATTCACGCACGCTACACGGTGAAATTCGACGCGGCGCGCGGCCGCTACATCGTGCCGAAGGCATTGCGCGAAGGGTATTGAACCGGTGCACCGGCACGGGCGGCGCCGCGCCGCCCGCGCCTTACACGTACAGATAGCGCACGAGGTGGAAGAACACCGGCGCCGCGAAGCAGATCGAGTCGACGCGATCGAGCATCCCGCCGTGGCCCGCGATCATCGAGCCCCAGTCCTTGGTGCCGAGCGAGCGCTTCACGGCCGACAGCACGAGGCCGCCGACGAAGCCCGCGATCACGATCGCGAGCGAGATCCCGAACGCCGCGCCGAAGCTGAACGGCGTCACGCGATACAGCGACGCGCCGCACAGCGTCGCGAGCAGGCCGCCGCCGACGAAGCCCTCGACCGTCTTCGACGGCGACAGGCGCGGCGCGATCTTGCGGCGCCCGCACAGCTTGCCGACCACGTACTGCAGCACGTCGCTGATCTGCACGACGAACAGGAAGAAGAACAGCAGCAGCGCGTTCTGCCCCGCGTAGCGCGGAATGTCGAGGATCAGCACGGCCGGCGCATGGCTCAGCCCGTACACGCATACCATCAGCGCCCAGTTGATCTTCGCGTTGCGGCTCAGGAATTCACGCGTGTCCTGCGTGAGCGCCGACACCAGCGACATCGCGAAGAACAGGTGCACCGGGACGAAGATCGAATACATCCCGTACCAGTTGATCCCGAGCAGCAGGTACTGCACCGGAATCGCGACGAAGAACGCAATGAAGAGCGTCGTGTGGTCGCTCGCGGTCGTCGGCGTGAGCGTGATGAACTCGCGCAGCGTCAGGTACGACAGCAGCGCGAACACCAGATACGTGACGTTGTTGCCGAGGCTGATCGCGATGACCATGATCGCGATCATCGCCCACCACGCACGGATGCGCTGGTTCAGGTTGACGATGGTCGCGCTCGCGCCGCCGCCGCGCGCGCCGAGGATCGCGCCGATCACGGTCGCGAGCACCAGCACGCCGGTGACGCCCGCGACCAGTTCCCAGAAGAGAGTTCGCATGAAGAGGTCCGGAAAAGGGAGAGGAGGGCGCGGCGTTCAGCCGGCCGGCCGCTGCGGCGGCGCGAGCGCGACGATCGCGTCGCGCATGCGGGCGAGGAAGATCGGCTTGTCCTCGCCGGCGCCGAGCGCGTCGTTCGCGCCGAAGTGCACCTTGCAGATCAGCGGCACGGGCCAGATCGCGCCCTTCGGCATGATGCGCTGCAGGTTCTCCAGATAGACCGGCGCGAGCGCGACGTTCGGAAACTCGGTCGCGAGGTGGAACAGCCCGCTCTTGAACGGCTGCGGCAGCACGTCGGCGCCGCGCGTGCCTTCCGGGAAGATGATGATCGAGTGGCCTTGCCGCAGTGCATCGCGCACCGGGTCCAGCGGGTCACCCCCGCTTTCGCGGTGACGGTCGATCAGCACGACGTTCAGCAGCTTCTGCGCGATGTGGCGCTTCAGGTCGCTGCTGTCCCAGTAGTCGCGGGCGGCGACGGGCCGCACGACCGCGCGCACGTCGCGCGGCAGCGCGGCGAGGATCGCGAGCGTGTCGATGTGGCTCGTATGGTTCGAGAAATAGATCTTCTGCGTCGGGGACGGCGGCGCCTGATGCCAGACCGGATACGCGCCGGCGACGAGCCGCACGATCGACAGCAGGAAATCGCGCTGCCAGACGTTCAGGATGTTCATCGGCGCCGCGCCTCCTGCATGCATGCCCGCGCGGCCGCGCATGCGCGGCGGGCGGAATCCCGGAATGCCGGCGCGGCAGGATGCGCGCCGGACGGCCATTGTTCAAGTTTTTTCAAATTCGTGGCTGCCTGTCGCAGGGCCGCGACGATCGGACGACGCGCCGGCGGAGGTTGCGTCGCGGCGAAGTCGCCGGTCGACGGCGTGATAATCGGCTGTTGCACGAGCGCCCGGTCACAGTTCGAATGGATTGCTGCGTTCACGGGCCAGCGGATTATCGCGAGTTTCCGTCAAAAACGCCAGATTGCCCGGCGCGGCCGACGCGCGTCGCGGCTTGACGCATCGGAGCCGCTCGGCGACGATGACGACCACCTGTCGAAAGCCGTCCGCCGGCGGTTGCGCCGCCCGGGGCATGGCGGCTGGAAACGTGTCCGAACGTGCCGAACCCATAAGACGATGAGCCTCTACGCACTCAAACCGAAATTCCAGAACCGTCTGCGTCCGTTCGCGGATTCGCTTGCCGAACGCGGCGTCACGGCCAACCAGGTCACGCTGTTCGCGGCCGGCGGCTCGATCGTCGTCGGCGCGCTCGCGGGGCTCGGCGTGTTCGCCCGCGTGCTGTTCCTGTTGATCCCGATCTGGCTGTTCGTGCGGATGGCGCTCAACGCGATCGACGGCATGCTCGCCCGCGAACACGGGCAGAAGAGCACGCTCGGCGCGTACCTGAACGAGCTCGGCGACATCGTGTCCGATGTCGCGCTCGTGCTGCCGTTCCTCGCGATTTCCGCGTTCGCGCCGGCAGACGTCTGGCTGTTCGCGCTGACGGCGGTCATCGTCGAATGCGCGGGGCTGATCGGCCCGCTCGCCGGCGCGACGCGCCGCTACGACGGCCCGTTCGGCAAGAGCGACCGCGCGCTCGCGCTCGGCGCGTTCGCGCTGTGGATCGGCTTCGGCCTGCCGGTCGGCAGCGTCGCCGCATGGCTGTGGCGCGTGCTGATCGTGCTGTCGATCGTGACGGTGGTGCGGCGCGTGCAGGCGGGCATCGCCGAAGCGGGCGGCTGACGGCCGTGGCAGGACCGGCGCCGGAGGGCGGCGCCGCATGATTCGAATAACGAAACGAGAGAGATCGCATGAGCGCACGCACGGCCCGCGAGGCCGACTTCATCACGCACGACGGCGAAACGCTGTTCTATCGTCACTGGCCCGCGACGGGCCCGCGCTGCCGCGGCGCGATCGTGCTGCTGCATCGCGGCCACGAACATTCGGCGCGCGTCGCGCACCTCGTCGACGAGCTCGACCTGCCGGACTTCGCGTTCTTCGCGTGGGATGCGCGCGGCCACGGCCGCTCGCCCGGCGCGCGCGGCTACAGCCCGAGCGTGGCCGCGTCGGTGCGCGACCTGCAGACCTTCGTCGAGCATGTCCGCGACACGCACGGCATCGCGATCGAGGAGACGGCCGTGATCGGGCAGAGCGTCGGCGCGGTGCTCGCGGCCACCTGGGTACACGATTACGCGCCGCCGATCCGCTGCCTCGTGGTCGCGTCGCCGGCGTTCCACATCAAGCTCTACGTGCCGTTCGCACGGCCCGGGCTGCGGCTGATGCACACGCTGCGCGGGCTGTTCTACGTGAACAGTTACGTGAAGCCGAAATTCCTCACGCACGATCCCGAACGGATCGCGAGCTATGCGGCCGATCCGCTGATCACGCGGCCGATCGCCGTCAACATGCTGCTCGACCTGCACGACACGGCGAAGCGGATCGTTGCCGATGCGGCCGCGATCACCGTGCCGACGCAGTTGCTGATCTCGGGCGCCGACTGGGTCGTGCAGCGCGGCCCGCAGGACCGCTTCTTCGAGCGGCTCGGGGCCGCGCGCAAGGAACGCATCGTGCTGCCGGGCTTTTATCACGACACGCTCGGCGAGCGTGACCGCGCGCAGGCGCTCGCGCCGCTGCGCACGTTCGTGCTGCGCGAGTTCGATACGCCGAGCCCGCGCGTGTCGCTCGCCGACGCCGACCGGCGCGGCGCGTTCCACGACGAATACGCGGCGCTCGGCCGGCCGCCCGCGAACCCGTTCGCGCGTGCTTACTGGGCGGTCACGCGGGCGGGGTTGAAGGCCGGCGGCGCGCTGTCGGACGGCATCGCGCTCGGGCTGCGGCTCGGCTTCGATTCGGGCTCGACGCTCGACTACGTGTACCGCAACCGCGCGCAGGGCCGGCTCGGCGTCGGCGCGCTGATCGACCGGACCTATCTCGATTCGCCGGGCTGGGTCGGCATCCGTCAGCGCAAGGTGCATCTGCAGGAGCTGATCGGCGCGGCGATCGGCCGGCTGCGCGGCCGCGGCGAACCGGTGCGGATCGTCGACATCGCGGCCGGGCACGGCCGCTACGTGCTCGACGCGATCGCGACGGCCGCCGAACGCGACGGCGCGGCGCCCGACGACATCACGCTGCGCGATTACAGCCCGCCGAACGTCGAGGCCGGGCGCGTGCTGATCGCGCAGCGCGGCCTCGAGCCGATCGCGCGCTTCGAGCGCGGCGATGCGTTCGACGAGGCGTCGCTCGCGACGCTCGAGCCGCGCCCGACGCTGGCGATCGTGTCGGGGCTGTATGAGCTGTTCGGCGAGAACGCGCTGATCGAGCGCTCGCTGCGCGGGCTCGCACAGGCGGTGCCGCCCGGCGGCTATCTCGTCTATACCGGGCAGCCGTGGCATCCGCAGCTCGAATTCATCGCGCGCGCGCTGAACAATCATCGCGGCGACGCGACCTGGGTGATGCGCCGCCGCTCGCAGGCCGAGATGGACGAGCTCGTCGCACGCGCGGGCTTTCGCAAGCTCGACCAGCGGATCGACGCGATGGGCATCTTCACGGTCAGCCTCGCGCAGCGGGTCGACGCGTCATGAGCGCGCTCGGCGGCGGCGCGGGCGGCAGTCTGGCCGAGCCGGCGGCCGGCGCGCGCGATGCGTCGTTCGCGTTGCGCGTCGGCTGGCTCGCGGCGATGGGCGCGGTGTTCTTCTCCACCTACGGCTTCGCGAACTGGCTCGCCGCCCGCCGCGTCGCGGTGCCGACCTTCGCGTTCGGCTGGGAACACGCGATTCCGTTCGTGCCGTGGACCATCGTGCCGTACTGGTCGATCGACCTGCTGTACGCGCTGTCGTTCTTCTTCTGGATCCGCCGCGACGATCTGCTCGATCACGTGAAGCGGCTGTTGACCGTGCAATTGGTGTCGGTCGCGTGCTTCATCGCGTGGCCGCTGCGCTTCGGCTTCGCGCGGCCCGATGCGGGCGGCGTGGCCGGCGCGCTGTTCACGCTGCTGATGGGGTTCGACAAGCCGTTCAACCAGGCGCCGTCGCTGCACATCGGCCTGCTCGTCGTGCTATGGGCCGTCTATGCGAGGCATCTGCGCGGCACGGCGGCGCGCATCGTGCTGCATGCGTGGTTCGCGGCGATCGGCGTGTCGGTGCTGACGACCTACCAGCATCACGCGATCGACGTGCCGACCGGTGCGGCCGTCGGCTGTCTCGCGCTGTTCCTGTTTCCGTTGCGTGACGCCGCGAGGCGGCGGCCGGGTGCGACCGGCTCGCCGTCCGCCGCCGGCCGCGCGCTCGCGCGCCGCTATGCGCTCGGCGCGGTATTGGTCGCGCTCGTGGCGCTTTCCTGCGTGGCGCGGGCGCCGGGCTGGGCGCTGGCGGCCGGGTGGGGTGCGCTGGCGCTCGCATGCGTCGCGTGGATCTACCGGCGCGGGGCGCCCGGCGCGTTCCAGAAGGACGACGCGGGCCGCTTCCCGGTGTTCATCCGCTGGCTGCTCGCGCCGACGATCGCCGGCGCGTTCGTCAATTCAAGGGTGTGGACGTTCCGCCAGCCGGCGCCGGTGCGGATCGACGCGCGCGTGTCGATCGGCCGTACGCCGACCACGCGCGACGTGCGGCGCCACGGCTTCACGGCGCTCGTCGACCTGACGGCCGAGATGCCGCGCTGGGCCGCGGCCGACGCGTCGTTCGCGTATGCGGCGGTGCCGCAGCTCGATCTCGTCGCGCCCACCGCCGCGCAGCTCGCGGCGGCCGTCGCGGCGCTCGAACGCCTGCATGCCGACGGGCGCGATGTGCTGGTCTGCTGCGCGCTCGGCTACGGGCGCAGCGTGTTGTGCGCGGCCGCGTGGCTCGCCGCGCGGCGGGGGCTCGGCGACGCGCGCGACGCGCTCGCGGCGGTACGGGCGGTGCGGCCGCGCGCGGTGTGGACGGACGACGGCGTGGCCGTGCTGCAGGACTGGATCGACCACCGCCGCGTGACGGGCGGGGCGTGATGCGCGACGCGTCCGCACCGTTCCGGATCGCCGTCGCGCGCGGCGCGCTCGATGCGGGCGCCTGGGCGATCGCGGCCGCGCTGGTCGCGGCAGGCGCGGGCTGGTGGATCGCGGCGGGCTGGGCGCCCGCGACGATCGCGCGCGTGCTGCTGGCCGCGATCAGCACCGGGTCGGGCGTTGCCGCGCTGTGGTACGCGGTGCGCATCGAGATCGACCGGCGGCTGTTCGCCGCGCTGGCGCACTCGGCGTCGGGCGGCGCGTCGGTCGACGACGGGCTGGCCGCGCTCGATCGCGCGCTTGCCGAGCTCGGCTGGATCGATGCAGGGAAGGCTGGCCGCGCGCTCGACGCGCGCGTGCGCGGCGCGGTCGGGTTGTGCCGTGCCGGTGTGCTGGTCGCGCTCGTGCAGTGGATCGCGGTCGGGGTGGCGATCGCGGCGCCGCGGATCGGTTAGCCGGGCGTGACCGGCCCGGCTGGCCGAACGGGGCCGGCGTCGCCCGTCACGCGTGGCCGGCCCGCTGCGTCCGCGCGCGCTTCACCTCGTACATCGCCTGGTCCGCATGCTCGATCAGCGCGTTCATGTCGGTGCCGTCGTCGGGCAGCATCGCGACGCCGACACTGACGCCGAGCCGCAGCGGATGCCCCTCGAACTCGAACGGTTCGCCGACCTGCCGGGCGAGCCGTGCACGTTGCGCGTCGACGTCGTCGCGGCTGCCGACGTTCGGCAGGATCACCGCGAACTCGTCGCCGCCCACCCGCGCGACCGTATCCGAGCGCCGCACGGCGCCCAGCATCCGCGTGGCGGCCTCGCGCAGCGCGGCGTCGCCCGCGCGGTGGCCGTGGCCGTCGTTGATCGGCTTGAGCCCGTCCATGTCGATGTTGAGGATGCCGAGCCGGCCGTTCGCGCGCAGCGCCGTGTGCATCGACTGGCGCAGGCGGTCGTAGAACAGCGCGCGGTTCGGCAGGCCGGTGAGCGCGTCGTGCGTCGCGCGCAGGTACAGCTCGTTCGCCTCGTTGCGCGCCGCGTGGAACATCGCGGCGGCGATCAGGTCGGCCGTGAGCCGCAGCGTGCCGGCATCGGCGGCCGAGAAGCCGTCGACGTCCGGCGACATCACCTTCAGCACGCCGACCGTCGTGTCCGCGTGGGTGAGCGGCATCACCAGCATCGAGCGCAGCCCGACGCGGCGGCAGGCATCGCGATCGACGCGCGGGTCGGTTTCCGAATCCATGCAGCGCAGCAATTCGCCGCGCGTCACGCACAGGCCCGACAGGCTGCCCGAGCGGCGCAGCCGCAGCCCGAGCATCCCGGCGGCGGAGCCCGACGCGGCGCGGTACACCATGTCGTCGCCTTCGGCGAATTCGACCGCCGCACCGCTCGCGCCCGTGAGTTGCGGCACCTGCTCGGTCACGTAAGTCATCACGCTGCCGAGGTCGAGGCCGAGTTTCGCGATCTCGGTCTGCGCGGCGATGATGCGCAGCAGCGTGGCGGGGGACGGAGTGGCGGTGTCGACGATTTGATCCAAGTCAGTTTTCCGTGAAGAAAGCCCGGCACGCGGCGCCGGCTTGCGGTAGCATACGCGCCGCTCACGCGGCAGCGCGTTCCGGGCGGCCCGCAAGGGGTCGCATCCGGTATCCGGACGGTTCGTCAGTGCGACGCTTCGCCGGTCCGGCAGCGTCGGCAGTATGCCGGTCGGTCCGGCCGGCAGCAACGGCGTAATTCTTGCCATTCAATCGCCGCGCGCAGCATTTTCGACTGTATTGAGTTGTTTTTCGCTCCGTCAGCACGAATCGGGGTGAGTTTTGTCCTGATTTTGAGATAGTGTGACGAATGTGCGAGCGCCAGTGCCAGGCGCGCACCGTCTGACGGACCGGCAGCAGAAATGCGCCACGTCGTTTCGATAAATGCATTCAGGCCAGACATTGAGGGGAAGCAGTGGGGATGTGCACTCACGGGCATAGCTGCTTTGCGCGCGTCGATCGCGGCGCGCTTGATCACCGGACGACCACGACGATGCGGAGCCGCGCATGAAGCCGGCCGCGTCGCTGTTCGTCCTGTCGCTCGCCACGTTCGGCGCGTTCCATGCGGCCGCGCTGTCGGCCGCGCCGATGCCGGCGGCGCCGGTGGCGGCCGCGGCGTCCGCCGCCAGTCCGGCCGGTCCGGCCACGCCGGCGCTCGCCGGCGGTGCGGCCGTGCCGTCGCTCGCGGCTGCGCCGAGCGCCGCCAGCGCGGCGTCCGCCGGCCTGCCGGCGACGACCGTGCACCTGCCGTTCGCGTCGCTCGGCGCGTTCGATCCGGTGCACCTGCGCGGCGCCGACGATGCGCGCACGATCCATGCGGGCGTGCGGCTCGACCGCGTGGTCACCGGCGCGCGGCTGCGCCTGACCTATGCGTATTCGCCGTCGCTCGTGTTCGCGATGTCGCACCTGAAGGTATCGGTGAACGACGAGGTGGTCGCGACCGTCCCGTTCGACGCGACGCGCGCGGGCCGCATGGTCACGCAGGAGATCCCGATCGATCCGCGCTACTTCTCCGATTTCAACCAGATCGGCCTGCGCCTGATCGCGCACTACTCGCTCGATCACTGCGAGGATCCGTCGAGCTCGGCGCTGTGGGCCGACGTGAGCCCGACCAGCGAACTGATCCTCGACGAGTCGCCGGTGCGCCTGCCGAACGATCTCGCGCTGCTGCCCGCGCCGTTCTTCGACCGGCGCGACAACGGGCTGCTGCGGCTGCCGTTCGTGCTGCCGGCGTCGCCCGACTCGGCGACGCTGCGCAGCGCCGGCGTGCTCGCGTCGTGGTTCGGCGCACAGGCCGACTACCGGCAGGCGCGCTTCCCGGTCGCGGCGACGCTGCCGGCCGGCGATCAGGCGGTGGTGGTCGGCACGGCCGCGACCTTGCCGGCCGGCCTCGCGCTACCGTCGGTCAACGGCCCGCTGCTCGCCGTCGCCGACAACCCGGCCGCGCCGGGCCGCAAGCTGCTGGTCGTGACGGGCCGCACGGCGGCCGAGGTCGACGATGCGGTCGCGGCGCTCGTGCTCGGCCGCGCCGCGTTGTCGGGCCCGGCGGCGACGGTCGCGCACGTCGATCTCGGCGCGCCGCGCAAGCCGTACGACGCCCCGCGCTGGCTGCCGGTGAACCGGCCGATCGCATTCCGCGAACTGGTGTCGGATCCGCGCGAACTCGAAGTGCGCGGCACGTCGCCGGACGCGATCCGGCTGAACCTGCGGGTGCCGGCCGATCTCCATTCGTGGAACGGCTCGGGCGTGCCGATCACGCTGCGCTACCGCTACACGGCGCCGACCGTGCAGGACAACTCGACGCTCGCCGTCGAGATCAACGAACAGCTCGTGAAGTCGTACCGGCTCGGGCCGGCCCATGCGGAAGACGCGCGCGGGCGCATGCAGCTGCCGCTGCTGTCGGTGCCGGAAGGGCGCGTGACGAGCGATGTCGACATTCCGGCGTTCCGCGTCGGCAGCGGCAACCAGCTGCAGTTCCGCTTCACGCTCGATTCGCAGAAGACGGGGCTCTGCTCGAGCACCGCGACCGAGCCGCAGCGTGCGGCGATCGATCCCGATTCGACGATCGACTTCTCGCACTTCGTCCACTACGCACAGTTGCCGAACCTCGCGTTCTTCGCGAACAGCGGCTTCCCGTTCACGCGCTTCGCCGACCTGTCGCAGACGGCGGTCGTGATCCCGGACCGGCCGTCGCCGCAGGAGCTGGAAGCCTATCTGACGATGCTCGGCCACATGGGGCAGTGGACCGGCTTCCCGGCGCTGCGCGTGCAGGTCGCGCGGCCCGGCGACGTCGCCGCGCTGGCGGGCCGCAAGGACCTGCTCGTGATCGACGGCTCGCCCGCATCGCCGCTGCTGTCGCACTGGCGCGCGGCGCTGCCGCTGTCGATCGACCAGCAGGCCGGCACGGGCGCGACGCGTGTCGCGTTCTCGGTGAAGGAGCGCTGGCGCAACGGCGTCGGCCTGGCCGACGGCGGCGCGCATATCGAACAGACGGGCGCGCTCGCCGCGCTCGCCGGGTTCGAGCTGCCGGGCAGCCACGGCCGCAGCGTCGTGGCGCTGACCGCGACCGACCAGGCGCGTCTGGCCGACCTGCTCGACGTCTTCGAGAAGCCGGGCCTCGTGTCGCAACTGCAGGGCGACCTCGCGCTGGTGCGGCCGGGGCAGGTCGACAGCCTGCGCGTCGGCGACCCGTACGTGGTCGGCTTCGTGCCGTGGTATGCGCGCGTCTGGACGCACGCGGCGCGGCACCCGGTGGTGCTCGGCGCGGTCGGCGTCGTCGCGGGGCTGCTGCTCGCGCTCGGCGTGTTCAGCGTGCTGCAGAGAATCGCCGCGCGCCGCCGGGGGATGTAACGGATGGCGTGGGCATTCGCAAGGCGACGGGCGACGCAGCCGGCGCGACGGGTCGGCACGACGCTCGTGCTGGCCGTCGCGGCGGCGTGCGCGGCGGCCGGGGCCGCCGGCCACGCGCAGGCGGCGCAAGGCGGCGCGACCGACGGGCGGTGCGGCGCGGCGTGGCCGCGCTGGGACGCGTTCAAGCGCGATTTCGTGTCGGCCGACGGCCGGGTGATCGACGTCGGCTCGGCGGATTCGCGCACGGTATCGGAGGGGCAGGCGTATGGACTGTTCTTCGCGCTCGTCGCGAACGACCGGCGCACGTTCGACACGATCCTCGCATGGACCGAGAACAACCTCGCGCAGGGCGACCTGAGCGCCCGCCTGCCGGCGTGGCTGTGGGGCCGTGCGCCGGACGGCGCGTGGCGCGTGCTCGACGCGAACGCGGCGTCGGATGCCGACCTGTGGATCGCGTACACGCTCGTCGAAGCCGGACGGCTGTGGCGCGAGCGCAGCTACACCGCGCGCGGCGCGCTGCTCGCCAAGCGCGTGCTCGACGACGAGACGGCCAGCGTGCCGGGCCTCGGCCTCACGCTGCTGCCCGGGCCGACCGGGTTCAAGCTGGCCGACGGTCAATGGCGCGTGAACCCGAGCTACTCGCCGCCGCAGGTGATTCGCGGGCTGGCCGCGCGCCTGCCCGACGATCGCCGCTGGGCCGCGCTCGCGGCCAGCACCGGCCGCGTGCTGCTCGACACCGCGCCGAAGGGTTTCTCGCCGGACTGGGCGCTGTATCGCGCCGGTGCAGGTTTCGGGCCCGATCCGCAGACCCGCGCGGAAAGTGCGTACAACGCGATCCGCGTGTACCTGTGGGCCGGCATGCTGGATCGCGCCGATCCGCTCGCCGCGCCGCTGCTCGCGCGTTTCGCGCCGTTCGCCGACCATATTGCCGCGCATGGCGCGCCGCCGGAGAAGGTCGACACGACGACCGGCGTCGCGGGGCCGAACGACGGCAACGGCGGCTTCTCGGCGGCGGCCGTGCCGTTCCTCGACGCGCGCGGCCAGGCTGCGCTCGCCGATGCGCAGGCGGCCCGCGTCGATACACTCGCGCGCCAGTCGGCGCCCGGCTACTACACGAGCGTGCTGACGCTGTTCGGCCTCGGCTGGCGCGACGGCCGTTACCGGTTCGGCGCGGACGGGACGCTCGACGCGCGCTGGGAGGGCCGTCCATGCGCGGCCCGATGAAGCGCACCGCACCGCGCGTCGCGAGGTTCGCGTGGCTTGCGTCGGCAGTCAGCGCGGTGGCGCCGGCCGCGGCAGCCGTGGCCGTCGCAACGCCGCCGAAGCCCGTCGCGCCGAAGGCCGTGGCGGCATCGACGCCGGCCACGGCCGATCTGTCCGACGCGCGGCGTCAGCTTGCGACCGCCCGCATGTGGGGCGCCAAGCATCGTGACGACCTCGCGCGTGACGCGCTGCGCAAGGGGCTCCTGATCGCGCCTGACGATCCCGAACTGCTCGCGGAGCAGATCCGCGTGCTGTTGCGGCTCGGCGACGCGCAAGGCGCGCAGGCCGCGCTGGCGCGCCTGCAGGCACGCGCGCCCGTGGCGCCCGACACACGGCGCGCGGCCGACGAATACCGCGTCGCGACGAGCGGCCGCGGCGAGATGGCGCAGATCCGCCTGCTCGCGCGCAGCGGCCGCACCGACGAGGCGGCCCGGCGGATCGTCGCGCTGTTTCCGAACGGCGCGCCGTCCGGCGCGCTGGGCGCCGAGTACTACCAGATCGTCGCGAATGCGCCGGGCGGCCGCGAGCCGGCGATCGCCGCGCTGCGCCGTGCGGTCGCGGCCGACCCGCAGGACGCGAGCGCGGCGCTGGCGCTCGCGCGGCTCCTGAACCAGCGCGAGAACACGCGCGCGGAAGCGAACCGGATCGCGTGGTCGCTCGCGAAGCGGGCCGACGCCGACCATACGGAAGCGATGGCCGTGTGGCGGCGCGTGCTGCAGTCCGCCGGCACCGATCCCGCGTATCTCGACGCGTTGCATGCGTATCTCGCGCTCGTGCCGGACGACACCGAATTCCGCGACCGCGTCGCCGCACTCGACCGGCAGCGCGACGCGCAGCGCCGGCTCGAACGCGATCCCGACTACCTTGCGCAGCAGCGCGGCTTGCAGGCGCTCGCGCGCGGTGACCTGACGGGCGCCGATCCGCTGCTCGCGCGCGCCGCGCAGGCGCGCGCCGGCGATGCCGATGCGCTCGGCGGGCTCGGCCTGCTGCGCCTGCGCGAAGGCCGGCACGACGAAGCGCGCGCGCTGTTCACGCGCGCCGCGGCGCTGTCGACCGACCAGCGCGGCAAGTGGCAGAGCCTCGCGCGTACCGCGCAATTCTGGGGGATGCTCGCGCAGGGTCGCGCGGCCGCGTCGGCCGGCCGGCCGCAGGATGCCGAGCGCGCGGCGCGCGCCGCGCTCGCGCTGCAGCCCGACAGCCCGGACGCGAAGCTGCAGCTCGCCGATGCGCTGCTCGCGCAGCGCGACTGGGCGCGCGCGGAGCCGTTGCTGCGCGAACTGCTGGCCGCGCGTTCGCCGAACCTGTCGGCGGTGCGCGGCACGGCGACGCTGTACGAAAACACCGGCCGCGCGGACCGCGTCGGCCCGCTGCTCGACGCGCTGCAGGGCCGCGTGACCGGCCGCGACGATCGCCGCGCGCTCGACGGGCTGCGCGCCGACGTGCTCGCGAGCGAGGCGCGCGCGCTGGCGGACAAGGGCGAACGCGGGCCGGCCGCGCAACGCTACGAAGCGGCCGTGCGCGCGGCGCCCGATGCGCCGTGGACGCGTTTCGCGCTGGCGCGGCTGTATCGCGACATGGGGCTGCCGCAGCTCGGCCGCACGGTGATGGACGACGGGCTCGCGCAAGGCGATACGCCCGAGATGCGCTATGCGACCGCGTTGTATCGCAACTCGCTCGACGACATCGCCGGCGCGCAGGCCGCGCTCGCGGGCGTCGACGACGCGCACCGCTCGGACGGCATGCGTGCGCTCGCGCGCAAGCTCGATGCGGAAAGCGCGCTGGCCGGCGCGCGCGGCGCGTTCGGCCGCGGCGATCGCGCGGCGTTCGCCGCGTCGCTCGCGCATGCGCAGGCAAGCGCGCCGGACGATCCCGACATGCTGGCCGCGGTCGGCGCGCAGTGGATCGACGCGGGCGAATCCGAGCGCGGCCTCGCGCCGTTGCGCGACTGGATCGCCGCGCATCCGCGCGAGGCCGATCCCGACGTGCGGCTGCGCTACGGCGACCTGCTCGGCAGCGCGGGGCGCGACGACGCGCTCGCCGCGTGGCTCGACGCGCTGCGCCGTGAACCGGCGCTGACGCCGGCACAGAACGCGCGGATCGAGGATCAGTCGCTGCGGCTCGTGCTGCGGCAGACCGACGACGCGATCGCGCGGCAGGACTATGCGCGCGCCCGCACGCTGCTCGATCGTGCGAGCCCGGCCGGCCGCGCGGACAAGCGCTACGCGCTCGAGCTGGCCGACCTCGAACGCGCACAGGGGCATGACGACGCCGCACGCGACGCGCTCGCGCCGGTCCTCGCGCGCACGCCGGACGATGCCGATACCCAGCTTGCGCTTGCGCGCATCGACGAGGACGGCGGCCATCGCGCGGCCGCGCTCGCACGTGTGCAGGCCGTGCTCGCGCGCACGCCGGACGACGACGTCGAGACGCGGCTGTCGGTCGTGCGCCGGCTGAACGCGCTGCGCCGCCCGGACGAAGCCGCGCAGGTGCTCGACCCGCTGCAGGCCGCGTATCCGGCGCGCGCCGACGTGACGGTCGCCGCCGGGCGCGTGGCCGAGGCGCAGGGCCGCTACGACGATGCCGCGTCGCTGTACCGGCTGTCGCTGTCGCAGGAACGCACGAGCGGCGTGAGCCCGGGCCGCGACGGCCGCACGCCCGCGCAGGCCGCGTTCGCGGATCTCGAACAGCGGCGCGACCCGGAGATCGAGATCGGCTGGCTGCCCGCGTACAAGTCGGGCGACGAAGGGATTTCCGCCTACCGTGCGCAGCAGGTGCCGATCTACGTGCAGGTGCCGGTGCGCTACGACGGGCATGCGTTCCTGCAGCTCGACACCGTGCATCTCGACGCCGGCACGCTCGATACGAGCGACCCGAACGCGTATTCGCTGAAGACCTTCGGCACCTACGGCGCGCTCAACGCGCTGGCCGCGTCGCCGGTCCAGTTGCCGTTGAATCAGCAGGCCGCCGCATTGATCGCGCATCCGCGGGGCGACCTGCACCAGCCGATGACGGGCGTCGCGCTCGGTGCCGGCTATCGCACGGATGCGTGGCGCGTCGATCTCGGCACGTCGCCGCTCGGCTTTCCGGTGCATTACCTGGTCGGCGGCGTGCGCTACCGCTTCGACGCGGGCCCGGCGAGCTTCACCGTGAACGCGTCGCGCCGGCCGGAGACGAGCAGCGTGCTGTCGTATGCGGGGATGCGCGATCCGTGGACCGGGGCGGTATGGGGCGGCGTGCGCCGCGACGGCGTGAACCTGCGCGCGGCGGTCGACGTCGGCCGCGTGAACCTGTTCGCGGAACTGGGCGCGGGCGTGCTGTCCGGCCGCAACGTCGAGCGCAACGCGGAAGTCACGCTGCGCTCGGGCTTCACGGTGCCCGTGTACGAACGCGCGACGATGAAAGTGAGCACGGGGCTCGTCGGCAACGCGTGGCACTACGCGCAGAACCTGCGTTACTACACGTACGGGCAGGGCGGTTACTACAGCCCGCAACGCTACCTGTCGCTCGGCGTGCCGATCGAGTGGGCGGGGCGGCGCGACGCGCTGTCGTGGGACCTGACCGTCACGGCCGGGATTTCGAACAGCTACGAAAAGGATTCGCTGTTCTACCCGACCTTCGCGGACCAGCGCGCCGCGCAGGCGGCGGCGGGGCTCGTCTACGCGGGCAGTTCGACGCGCGGCGTGTCGTTCTCGTATGGCGTGAACGGGATCGTCGAATACCGCGTGAATCCGCACCTGAGCGTCGGCGCGCAACTGCACGTCGACCGGTCGCACGACTATGCGCCGAGTTCGGCGCTCGTCTATCTGCGCTATGCGTTCGACGCGCGCGCGGAGCGCAGCTGGCTCGTCACGCCGACGCCGGTGCGGCTTTATTCGGATTACTAGGGGAACGCGTGAATACGGAACTCGATGCCACTCGTCCCGCGCTCGGCGCCGCCGGCCTGCTGGGCCGCCTGCGCGCGCTGCTGCGCGCGGGGCCGGCCGGCGGCCGCGTCGGTCCGCTGAGCCGGCTCGCGATCGACGGGCTGCCCGATACCTGGACGCAGCTGGAAGCCGGCGGCCTGTACGCGATCTATGCCGCTGCCGGCACGCCGGCCTGCGACGCGCTGGTGTGGGAAAGCGCGCGGCAGTCGCGCACGCGCGACGTGACGGTCGTGCTGTCACGCGCCGCGGCGCGCGTTGCCGCGCAGTTGCAGGCGCGCGGTTTCGCGGGCGGCGCACAGCCGGCCGGGTGGCCGCGCAACCTCAACGTGCTGGCGATGCCGCCCGCGCCCGCGGCGGCCGACGGCGATGCCGCACTCGAACCGGGTGCGCCGCGCCGTGCGGCGCCCGGTCCGTTCGCGCGGCTCACGGGCGGCTTGCGCGCGATGAAGCGCTACGGCTTTCGCGCGCGCTCGCTGTATTTCATCGAAGGCGCACAACGCTGGTTCAGCTGGGACGATCCGGCCGCACTCGCGGAAGAAGCGCACGCGCTCGTCGACTGGTGCCGCACGCACCGGATCGCGCTGGTGCTGCTGGTCGATCCCGAGATCGTGCGCACCGGCGCCGATCCGGATACCGACGATCCGCCGCTCGTGCGCGACGCGAATCGCGCGCCGCGCAGCGGCTTTCACGGCGTGTGCTCGGGCGTCGCGCAGCTGCAGCGCACGCACGGCGAGCTGCTGTGGGTCGTCGATTTCTGGCGCGCGGGCGACACGCTCGCGGCCGGCGAAGTGCGGCCGCTGCGCTTCGCGCCGGGCGGCCGGCTCGCAGCGATCGTCGACGGCGCCGCCGCCGAGCCGTCGCGCCGGATGAAGCTCGCGACCGACGAGGATCGCGTCGTCGTCAGCCGCGCGGTGCTCGATGAAGGCAGCCGCGTACCCGCCGGCTGGGAAATCGTCGACGACAACGCGGCGGTCGTCGCCGCCTGTGCGCACGCGCAGGCCGCGACCGCGGTGCTCGCGTTTCGCTCGCATGCACAGCTCGAGGCGCTGTGCGCGGCCGTTCACGCGCTGCGCCGGCAATGCGGCGGCGCCTTGAAGATCGCTGTCGTCGAGCGCGGCGAGGTGCTGCGCCAGCAGTTCGAGATGCTGGTGCTGAGCGTCGGCGCGAACCGCGTCGTCGCGCGCGACCTGCCGGTGTCGCGGATGCACGCCGCCGTGAACGCGCTGCGCGGGCAGCTCTATGCGCGACCCGTCGCGCCCGACTATCGCGCGGCGCTCGCGGCCGCGCTCGGCGATTCGGTGCTTGGCTACCTGCCGGTCGGCGCGTTCTGCCTGCGGATTCGCGCGGTGCTCGATCGTGGTGCGGTGCTCGCGCTGCCGCACACGCTCGCGAAGATCGCGCTGCTGCCGGGCGTATCGCACGTCGATGCGCTGCGGCACTGCCGGCCGCGCCGCGCGGGCGACGTCGTGACGGCCGATGCCGGACACCTGTACGTGTTCCTGTTCGCGTGCGAGCCGGCCGATGCCGGGGACGCGCTCGCGCGGATCTTCGACGTGCCGGTCGATACGCTGTCCGATCGCGTCGTATGTCTCGGCGAGGGCAGCATCGACACCGAGCTCGATGCGCTGAAGACCGAGAACCGGCGCGCGCCGATCGCCGACTACAGCGACCTGTTCGCGACGGCGCAGCAATCCGGCGCGCCGCGCGGGCCGGCCGAACGCGCGGCGAGTCCCGAAGCGGGCGGCGAGGCCGGTCCGCACGTCGACCTGTCGCCGCGCCCCGTGCGCGGCCAGGACACCGTGCCGGCCGCCGATGCGCCGACACCGTCCGCCGAATTTCCCGCCGCGCGCACGCGCGGCGCCATCCGCAGCGCGATGCCGCTGCGCAAGCCGGAGGGCGCATGATCGCCGAACTCGTCATCGGACTCATCGTCGGCATCGCGATCGCGGTGCCGGTGTGGATCGTCGCGCAGCACCTGGGCATCGGCCGCGGCTTTCATGCGCCGCGCGGGCTGCACCGGCGCGACGCGGTGCCGTGCGAACTCGTGCCGGTCGCGCTGCGCGGGCGCCTGCTGCCCGATGCCGACCGCGCCGACAGGGCCGCGTCATGAAGACGATCGCCGTCACGTCGACGACCGGCGGCGCGGGCCGCACCACGCTCGCCGGCGCGCTCGCGGTGCTGCTCGCGCGCCGCGGCCGGCCGGTCGTCGCGGTCGAGTTCGACGCGCAGAACCTGATGGGCGCGACGCTCGGTCTCGACACGCTGGCCGAGCACGGGCTCGCGCACAGCCTGCTCGGTGACCCTGGTCGCGCCGCGCCGTGGCACGCGCATACGTGGCGCAATGCCGACGGCGTGCTGTTCGTGCCGTACGGGCAGGTCGACGCGGCCGGCGCCGCCGCCTGCGATGCGCGGCTCGCGGCCGATCCCGCGTGGCTGTCGCGCGCGCTCGATGAAATCGCGCTGCCGGCCGACGGCGTCGTGCTGGTCGACACCGCGCGCTACCCGTCGCCGCAGGCCGAGCAGGCGATTCGCCGCGCCGACCTGACGCTCGTCGTCGTGCCGCCGGAACCGGCCGCGTGCGCGACCGTTGCCGCACGCCTCGACGCGTTGCGGGCCGGCGGCGGCGACCTGCAGATCGTCGTGAACCGGCTGAACCCGGCGCGCGACATGCAGCGCGATGCGCTCGCGATGCTGCGCGCCGTCGCGGGGCCGGCGTCGATGCTCGAGCAGCGGATTCACGTCGATGCGGCCGTGCCCGAAACGCTCGCGCGCGGCAGCTGGATCTTCGACGACGCGCCATATTCGCAGGCGTCGCACGATCTGAACGGCGTCGCGAACTGGGTCGATACGTGGCTCGCGGCAGCCGCGGCCGGCCGCACGGGAGCGCGGCGATGAAGGCCGCGTTCGCGTCGCGCTGGCGCGCCGCGGCCCGTCGGGCGACCGACTGGTGCGCGCGCGGGATCGGGCTGCCGGCCCAGCGCACGCTGCTCGACTGGCTCGTGCGGCTGTTCTTCCATGCGCCGCCGCCCGGCCGGCCCGATCCCGTGCGCCGCCGGGCGCGCGTCGCCTTCCTGTGGCTCGCGCAAGAGTGGGGCGTGCTGCAGCCGCTGAGCCCGCGCGAATGGCTGTGGCGCGCGATCGTGCGCGCGCCGCGCGCGGCCGAGCAGCAGCCCGCGCGCGATCCGCTCGCGTGGTTCGACGCGTTCGTCGTGCCGGTCTACGTCGCGGCGCGTGCGCTTGGCGCGCGCATCGACGCGCTGCTCGAGCGTCTGCCGTGGGCGCGCTGGGGCGGCTGGCTCGACGCGCGCGCGCACGGCGTCGGCCGGCACCGCTGGCTCGCGCCGCTGCTGCTGGTCGCCGGCGCGCTGCTGTGGGCCGCGGCCGGGATGTCGCCGCTGATGCCCGGCGCGCAGTTCGCGTTCTTCGCGATCGTCGCGGTGCTGGCGCTCGCGCTGCGCCGCCTGCCGGGCCATCTGCCGACCCTCGCGCTCGCGTCGCTCGCGCTGCTCGCCACTGTCCGCTACGTGTGGTGGCGCACGACCCAGACGCTCGACTTCCGCAGCCCCGTCGAGGCGGTCGCCGGCTACCTGCTGTACGGTGCCGAAGCCTATACGTGGATGATCCTGCTGCTCGGCTTCATCCAGACCGCGTGGCCGCTCGACCGGCCGATCGTGCCGCTGCCCGACGATCCCGACAGCTGGCCGAGCGTCGACGTCTACATTCCGACCTACAACGAACCGCTGTCGGTCGTGAAGCCGACCGTGTTCGCCGCGCAGAGCATCGACTGGCCGACCGAAAAACTGTGCGTGTACCTGCTCGACGACGGCCGGCGCCCCGAGTTCGAGGCGTTCGCGCGGGAAGCGGGCATCGGCTACCTGACGCGCGACGACAACCGCCATGCGAAGGCCGGCAACATCAACCGCGCGCTGCCGAAGACGCACGGCGAATACATCGCGATCTTCGACTGCGATCACGTGCCGACGCGCTCGTTCCTGCAGACCACGATGGGCGTGTTCCTGCGCGACCCGAAATGCGCGCTGGTGCAGACGCCGCACCATTTCTTCTCGCCCGACCCGTTCGAGCGCAACCTCGGCACGTTCCGCGAGATCCCGAACGAGGGCAACCTGTTCTACGGGCTCGTGCAGTCGGGCAACGACCTGTGGAACGCCACGTTCTTCTGCGGGTCGTGCGCGGTGCTCAAGCGCACCGCGCTGGAGGAGGTGGGCGGCGTCGCGGTCGAGACCGTGACCGAGGACGCGCACACCGCGCTCAAGCTGCATCGGCGCGGCTACACGTCGGCCTACCTGCCGACCGTGCAGGCGGCCGGTCTCGCGACCGAAAGCCTCGCGGGCCACGTGAAGCAGCGCACGCGCTGGGCGCGCGGGATGGCGCAGATCTTCCGCATCGACAATCCGTTCCTCGGGCGCGGGCTCGGCTTCATCCAGCGGATCTGCTACGGCAACGCGATGCTGCATTTCTTCTACGGTATCCCGCGGCTCGTGTTCCTGACGATTCCGCTCGCGTACCTGTTCTTCCACCTGTACTTCATCAATGCGGCGTCGATCGCGCTCGCGAGCTACGTGATCCCGTACCTGGTGCTCGCGAACGTCGCGAACTCGCGGATGCAGGGGCGCTATCGCCATTCGTTCTGGGCCGAGGTCTACGAATCGGTGCTCGCGTGGTACATCGCGCTGCCGACCACCGTCGCGTTCTTCAGCCCGAAGCACGGCAAGTTCAACGTGACCGACAAGGGCGGCAAGATCGACGAAGGCTACGTCGACTGGTCGACGTCGAAGCCGTACCTCGTGCTGTTCGCGCTGAACGTGCTCGCGATCGCGGCCGGACTGTGGCGGCTCGTGGCCGACCAGGGCGACGAGGCGTCGACGATCCTGATCACGCTCGGCTGGACCGTCTACAACCTCGCGATGCTCGGCGCGGCGCTGGCCGTCGCGCGCGAGACCAAGCAGGTGCGCGTCACGCACCGGATCGCGATGCGCGTGCCGGCGACGCTGCTGCTCGCCGACGGCTCGACGGCCGCGTGCTTCACGAGCGACTACTCGATCGGCGGTCTCGGCCTCGAAGCGGTGCCGGGGCTGCCGCTCGCGGTCGGCGACACGCTGACGGTGTGCGTGACGCGCGGCGACCGGCCGTTCCCGTTCCCGGTGCGCGTGAGCCGCGTGACGCCGACCCACGTCGGCGTGAGCTTCGAGACGCTGACGCTCGAGCAGGAGCGCCAGCTCGTGCAGTGCACGTTCGGCCGCGCGGACGCGTGGCTCGACTGGCACGCGAGCGCGCGGGCGGACACGCCGCTGCGCGGGCTGAAGGAAGTGCTGCGCGTGGGCCTGGACGGTTACGTACGGATGTGGAAGGGTGCGGCGCGCGGCGTGCAGTCGATGCTGGCGCCGAAGCTCGATCGGGCGCGCGACTGACGCGGCGCCCATCACGGAGTGGTTTAGATGACGTTCTGGAATCTGTATTTCATCCTGAAGTTCGCGCTGTTCGCGACCGGCCATCTGCAGCCGCTGTGGCTCGCGAACCTCGCGTTCGCGCTGGCGCTCGCGGCGAGCGCGCCGATCCGGCGGCGCGTGTGGCGCATCGTGCGGCAGCTCGTCGCGATCGCGATCGCCGTGCCGCTGCTGGCGCACGAACTGCACGCGCCGCCGCTCGCGCGCCTCGCCGAAGCCGCGCGCGAAGTCGGCACGTTCCGCCTCGACTACTGGATGGAGCTGCTGCCGCGCCTGTTGCCGCCGGTGCTGGTGCTGACGGTGGCGGGCGTGCTGATCGCCTATTTCATCGTCAACCGCTGGGTGCGCGTCGCGACCTTCGTGCTCGCCGCGCTGATCGTGATGCCGCTGTGGCAGGCCGGCAACGGGCTGATGGCGCGCGTCGTCGCGCCGCTCCCGCAACCGGCCGACGCGACGGGCGGGCGCGCCGGCCAGCCCGAGGACCACAACGCCGCGCTCGCGACGTTCCGCGCGCAGGAGTCGCAGCGCCAGGTCGCGTTCGGCCATCTCGGCAACGATCCGGCCGCGCAGTTCGACGTGATCGTGCTGCACGTCTGCTCGCTGTCGTGGGACGATCTCGATGCCGCGAAGGTGCGCAACCACCCGATGCTGAGCCACTTCGACTACCTGTTCAACAACTTCAGCACGGCGGCGAGCTACAGCGGCCCGGCCGCGATCCGCGTGCTGCGCGCGAGCTGCGGGCAGGAAGCGCACGCGGACCTGTACAAGCCCGCGCCGCAGCAGTGCCATCTGTTCTCGCAGCTCGCGTCCGCCGGCTACACGGTGCAGTCGCTGCTGAACCACGACGGCCACTTCGACAACTTCCTGCAGGTCATTCACGACAACATCGGCGTGCCCGACGCACCGATGATCTCGAACGCGGCCGCACCGGTCGCGATGCATGCGTTCGACGGCTCGGCGATCAAGGACGACTACGGCACGCTCGCGAACTGGTACGCGCAGCGCGCGTCGGTGCCGGGCCCGGTCGCGCTGTACTACAACACGATCAGCCTGCACGACGGCAACCGCGTGGTGGGCAGTTCGCTGACCAGCATCGATTCGTATCCGCAGCGCACGACCAAACTGATGAACGATTTCGACCGGCTCGCCGACCTGATCGCGCAGTCGGGCCGGCGCGCGGTGATCGTGTTCGTGCCCGAGCACGGCGCCGCGTTGCGCGGCGACAAGAACCAGATCGCGGGCCTGCGCGAGATTCCGACGCCGCGCGTCGTCCACGGGCCGGTCGGCGTGCGGCTCGTCGGCTTCACCGGCGATCACGGCACGACGACCGTGATCGAGCAGCCGACGAGCTTCCTCGCGCTCGCGCAGCTGCTGTCGAACCTCGTGTCGAACAGCCCGTTCAAGCCGGGCGTGACGCTTGGACAATATGCAGCCGATCTGCCGCGCACGCGGATGGTCGGCGAGAATGAAGGCACGGTGACGATGCAGACGAGCGCCGGCTATGCGGTCAAGACCCCGGATGGCGTATGGATCGACGAACAATAAACATCGGCGAGGGCGACGACGATCGCCTGTCGCAACCGAACGACGTGCTCGGCCTCGCGCGGCATCTGCCCGCGCTGGACCCGGCCCGCTACGTCGACGAGCAGGCGCGGCGCACGTTCGTCGAATCGCTCGAGCGCTGGCCGGTGCTCGCGAAGCTGATGGGACTGAAGCGGTAAACGCACGACGGCCGGCATGAATGCCGGCCGTCGTGCATCGATGAACCGACTGCTGTCGGGGCTTACTGCGCCTTGCGCGCCGGCTGGCGCGTCCACTCGCTTTCTTCGCCCGGCACCTTGCCGAAGGTCTGCGCGGCCCACGCGTCGCGGGCCGCCTCGATCTTCGCGCGCGCGCTCGACACGAAATTCCACTCGATGAACCGTTCGCCCGGCAGGTGCGCGCCGCCGAGCAGCATCACGCGTGCGCCGTTCGCGCTGGCGAGCGCGACGTTCGCGCCGGGTTCGAGCACGGCCATCGTCGCGGGCGCGAGCGGCGTGCCGTCGATCGAGAGGTCGCCGTCGACGAGATACACGCCGCGCTCGTCGTGTTCCGCATCGAGCGCGAGTTGCCCGCCCGCCGCGAATTCTGCATACGCATAGAGCGTCGGCGAGAATACGGCGACCGGCGACGTGAGCCCGAACGCGGTGCCCGCGATCACGCGCACGCTCGCGCCGTCGCGCGTGAACGACGGCAGCGTGTCGGCGGCGTGATGCACGAACGCGGGCGCGGTGTCCTCGTGCTCGACCGGCAGCGCGACCCAGGTCTGGATCCCGTGCACCGGTTGTTCACGCGGGCGGTCCTCGTCGGGCGAACGCTCCGAGTGGACGATGCCGCGCCCGGCCGTCATCCAGTTCACGTCGCCGGGCACGATCTTCTGCCGGAAGCCGAGGCTGTCGTGATGCATCAGCGTGCCGTCGAACAGGTAGGTGACGGTCGCGAGGCCGATGTGCGGATGCGGCAGCACGTCGATGCCGCTGCCGGCCGGCAGCACGGCCGGCCCCATCTCGTCGAAGAAGATGAACGGGCCGACGAGGCGCGCGGCGCGCGCGGGCAGCACGCGGCGCACGACGAGGTTGCCGATGTCGCTCTCGCGCGGCGTGAGCAGGGTCTTGATCGATGCGGACATGGTGAGACTCTCGTATTCGGTGGGCGATGCGTCAGGCGACGGCCGTGTCGATCGTGATCGGGTGCGTGAGGATCCTGTGCACCGGGCACGCGTTCGCAATCTGCAGCAGGCGCTCGCGCTGCTCGTCCGACAGGTCGCCGTCGAGCGTGATGCGCCGCATGATCGTGCTGCCCGCGCTGCCCGATTCGTGCGCGAGCTTCACATGCACTTCGGCGAGCGGCCAGCCCTTGCGTTGCGCGTACATCTTCAGCGTGATCGCGGTGCAGGCGCCGAGGCTCGACAGCAGCAGCGCGACGGGCGTCGGTGCGGAATCGCCGCCGCCGAGCGACGCGGGTTCGTCGGCGCGCCACTGATGGACGCCGTCGGTGAAATGGACCAGGTAATCGACCGAGCCGATGCTCGCTTCGACGGACAGTTCGCTCATTGCAATTCCAGGTGGAGAAAGGGGAGACGGGCCGGCCGCCGGCCGGGCGTCACGGTTCGAGCAGACGCTGCAGCCGCAGTTCCTCGAAATCCAGCTCGGATTCTATGCGGTGCAGCACCGCGTCGTCGACCCGGCCGTCGCGATGCAGGCCGAGCAGCGCGTCGCGCGACACGCCGACCAGCTCGAGCTCGACGCGCAGCATCCGCGCGCGGATGTCCGCGGGTTCGGCGCCGTCGCGGTGCGCGTGTTCGTTGAACGCGACGCGGCTCCGGTATTCGGTCAGCAGCCGGTCGAGCGATGCGCGTTCGAGGCCGGTGCCGCGCTGCTCGCGCGCATCGAGCTCGGCGAGCGCCGCGCCGAACGTGTATGCGCGCACCGCGTGCTCGGCCATCGTGTGCCGTGCGGCCGGACGCAGCTTCAGCACGCGGATCAGCGGCGCGAGCGTGCCGCCCTGCACGACCAGGGTCGCGATGATGAGCAGGAACGTGCTGAACAGGATCAGGTCGCGCCCCGGGAAATTGGCCGGCAACGCGATCGCGGCGGCGAGGCTCACGACGCCGCGCATGCCGGACCAGCCGAGCACGACGGCCTCGCGCCACGACCACGGCGCATGGCCCGCGCGCGGCGCGCGCAGGCGGCCGGGCAGCCACATCGCGACGAACACCCAGACGACGCGCGCGGCGATCGCGGCGGCCGTCGCCGGCAGCGCGACGCGCAGGCCGGCCATCAGCACTGCGCCTTCGTGGTTCACGCCGGCGAGGATCGCGTGCAGCGCGAGGCCGATCAGGATGAACACGAGCGCGTCGAGCACGAACACGATCGCTTCCCAGGTCGCCTTCGCCTTGATCCGCATGTCCGCGCCGAACACGTGATGCTGGCGCACGCCGAGCACGAGGCCGCAGGTCACGACCGACAGCACGCCCGAGCCGTGGACGGCTTCCGCGATCCCGTAGCTGCCCCACGCCATCGCGAAGGTCACGACGATGCCGAGCATCGGCTCGCGCAGGCGCTGCAGCACCCAGCACATCGCATGGCCGCACGCGAGGCCGACCGCGATGCCGATCAGCGTGAGCGAGAAGAACAGGCCGGTGGCGCTCGCGGTCGTGATCGTCACGGCCAGCGCGGCCGAGACGGCCATCTGATACAGCAGCAGACCGGATGCGTCGTTGACGAGGCTTTCGCCCTCGAGCACCGCGACGAGCCGCGCGGGCAGCGGATGGCGCTGCAGGATCGCCTTCGCGGCGACCGCGTCGGGCGGCGACACGATCGCGCCGAGCGTGAAGCACGCGGCCCACGGCAGCGCCGGGTTCATCGCATGCACGGCGAGCGCGACCGCCACCGTCGTGAACACCACCGCGCCGAGCGCGAGCGACGCGATCGACGCGAGCTCGTGCCGGAACTCCTTCCACGCCGTATAGAAGCCGCTCGACATCAGCAGCGGCGGCAGCACGGCCGCGAGCAGCAGCGCCGGGTCCATGTCGGGCGTGCGCTTGCCCGCGACGGCCACCACGCAGCCGCCGAGCAGCAGCACGACGGCCGGCGGAATCGAGATCCGCTCCGCGAGCCAGGTGAGCGCGCCCGCGCCGCAGATCAACAGCAGCAGGTAATGGAACAGCTCGACGTTGCTCATGCGCGACGCGTGCGGCTGTTGCGGCGCGTACGCGTCACGACGGCTTGCGTTCGTTCGTGCTGCCGCCCGGCAGCGCGCCGAACATGTGCTGGCTGCACTTCGCGTCGCGCCATGCGGCGTTCAGCCGGTGGCCCGCGAGCATGCGCCGCGCGACGGGCAGGATCTGTTCGCCGGCCAGCATGCCGAGCAGGCCGACGAGTGCGATGATCGGCGGCGCGGGCGAGTTCACGCCGAGCGCGCCGTAGATGACGCCGGCGAGGATGCCGGCGAGCAGCGACAGGACATAGGATTTCATGATGGGCGTCTCGTGATCGAACGGCGGGTCGCGACGAGTGCATCGTCGAGGTCCTGGAAGCGTATCGGGTTTACGTGAGGAAAAAAAGGGCGGATTGCCCTTGTTTTGCCTCCTATTCTGGAATCCGAGTGATTCCGTTTCTTGGGTGTTCGTACTGAAGGATTGCGGTTTAAATAATCCGGGCCGGACGACACGGATCCGGCGTGCCGTCCGCTCGAACCCTCCCGCGATCCGCGGCGAGGCAGGGCTCCTTTTTCCGTACACAGGATGATTCACGCCATGAGCAACCCGAAGCTTGAAGTACTCACTCCGCACAACAGCCAGCTGATCTTCATCGACCAGCAGCCGCAGATGGCGTTCGGCGTGCAGTCGATCGATCGCCAGACGCTGAAGAACAACGTCGTCGGGCTCGCGAAGGCGGCGAAGGTGTTCAACATCCCGACCACGATCACCACCGTCGAAAGCGAGAGTTTTTCCGGGCACACCTATCCCGAACTGCTCGACGTGTTCCCGAACCAGAAGACGCTCGAACGTACGTCGATGAACTCGTGGGACGACCAGAAGGTGCGCGACGCGCTCGCCGCGAACGGCCGCAAGAAGGTGGTCGTGTCGGGCCTGTGGACCGAAGTGTGCAACACGACGTTCGCGCTCTGCGCAATGCTCGAAGGCGACTACGAGATCTACATGGTCGCCGACGCATCGGGCGGCACGTCGCAGGCCGCGCACGATTTCGCGATGCAGCGGATGGTGCAGGCCGGCGTGGTGCCGGTCACGTGGCAGCAGGTGCTGCTCGAATGGCAGCGTGACTGGGCGCACCGCGAGACGTACGACGCCGTGATGGCGATCGCGAAGGAGCACTCGGGCGCGTACGGGATGGGCGTCGACTACGCGTACACGATGGTCCACAAGGCGGCGCAGCGTACCGCCACGCCGCACGAGTCGATCGCGGCCGTCCCGGCGAAGTAACGGATCAACGGACCAACGGGCCCACGGACCAACGGGCCGCCGGCCGCGGGCATCGCGGCCGGCGTGCGGCATCCGTGTGCCGGCCGCCGTGCCTTCAGGCCTCGGGCAGCGCCCATGGCGCGTGCGAGAAATGCTCGGCGAGGAATTCGAGCAGCACCGTCACGCGCGCGGCGCGCAGCATGCCGGGCGGCGTGACGAGGTTGACGTTGATGTCGGCGATCTTCCAGTCGTGCATCACTTCCTCGAGCTCGCCGCGCTGCAGCTCGTCCCATACCAGGAACTCGGGTTGTAGTGCGAGGCCGTGTCCGGCGACGAGCGCGGGGACGATGACGTCGGCATTGTTGGTGCGGATGCGTCCGTGCACGTTGACGCCGAAATCCTCGCCCGATGCCGGTTGTCGAAAGCGCCAGTACTCGGGAGTCGGCAGGTTCGTGTAGGTGAGGCACACGTGCTGTTCGATGTCGCGCGGATGCGCGGGCCGGCCATGCCGGTCGAGATACGCGGGCGATGCGACGAGCGGACGACGCACCGCGCACAGGCGGCGCGAGCGCAGCGACGAATCGCTGAGCTCGGCGATGCGGATCGCGACGTCGAAACCGCCGGACACGATGTCGACGATGTGATCGGTCAGCACGAGGTCGATGTCGACATGCGGATAGCGTTCGAGAAACGCGGGCAGCAGCGGCGACAGATGGCGCAGCCCGAACGACATCGGTGCGTTCACGCGCACGAGGCCGTGCGGTTCGAGCGCTTGCGCGGTGGCCTCGTTCTCGATCAGCTCCGCATCGGCGAGCAGGCGGATCGCGCGATCGCGCAGCAGTTCGCCGGTCGGCGTGAGCGACAGCTTGCGCGACGTGCGGTACAGCAGCATCGTGCCGAGGCGCTTTTCGAGGCGCGCGATGGCCTTCGACACGGTCGGTTGCGAGACGCCGAGCAGGTCCGCGGCTTTCGCGAACGAACCGGTCTCCGCGACGCGCGCAAAGATGGCCCAGGCTTCGAGATCAGGAAGATGTTGCATGGTCGGGACAGGGTGGCAGGAAAGCGAAGTGGACGCGAAGGCGGCGCAACAGGCGGCCGACGCGATGCGGGCCATTCTAATCCGGCCGGGAGAAAAATCGTTATGGAATCTTATCTATTGTCGTTGGCGGCCGGCGTGCTGATCGGCGTCGTGTACAGCGTGATCAAGGTGCGCTCGCCGGCGCCGCCGCTGATCGCGCTGATCGGCCTCGCCGGCATGCTGATCGGCGCGCAGGCCATCGGGCCCGTGCGTCACTGGCTCGGCTTCTGACTGCATCGAGGAAATGTCAATGAGCGCAACCGATACTCAACCGGATCTGATTTTGCACAACGGGCGCGTCACGACGCTCGATCGTGCGAACCCCGTCGCCACCGCGGTGGCGATCAAGGACGGCCGCTTCGTCGCGGTCGGCAGCAACGCGGACGTCATGCCGCTCGCGGGCCGCGCGACGAAGGTGGTCGACCTCGACGGCCGCACGGTGCTGCCGGGCCTGACCGACAACCACACGCACGTGATTCGCGGCGGCCTGAACTACAACATGGAGCTGCGCTGGGACGGCGTGCGCTCGCTCGCCGTCGCGATGGAGATGCTCAGGCAGCAGGTCGCGATTACGCCCGCGCCGCAGTGGGTGCGCGTGGTCGGCGGCTTCACCGAACACCAGTTCGTGGAGAAGCGGCTGCCGACGATCGACGAGCTCAACGCGGCCGCACCCGATACGCCCGTGTTCATCCTGCACCTGTACGACCGCGCGTTGCTGAACGCGGCCGCGCTGCGCGTGGTCGGCTACACGAAGGACACGCCCGAGCCGCCGGGCGGCACGATTCTGCGCGATGCGGCCGGCAATCCGACCGGCCTGCTGCTCGCGAACCCGAATGCGACGATCCTCTACGCGACGCTCGCGAAAGGGCCGAAGCTGCCGTTCGAGTACCAGTACAACTCGACGCGCCATTTCATGCGCGAACTGAACCGGCTCGGCGTGACCGGCGTGATCGACGCGGGCGGCGGCTCGCAGAATTACCCCGACGATTACGAGGTGATCCGCAAGCTGCACGACGCGGGCGAGATGACGATCCGGATCGCATACAACCTGTTCACGCAGAAGCCGAATGCGGAAAAGGAAGACTTCGTGAACTGGACGAAGAGCACGAAGTACCACGACGGCACCGACTATTTCCGCAACAACGGCGCGGGCGAGATGCTGGTGTTCTCGGCGGCCGATTTCGAGGACTTCCGCGTCGCGCGCCCGGACCTGCCCGCGCAGATGGAGGACGATCTCGAGGGTGTCGTGCGCGTGCTCGCGCAGAACCGCTGGCCGTGGCGCATGCACGCGACCTATGACGAAACTATCAGCCGCGCGCTCGACGTGTTCGAGAAGGTCAACAAGGATATCCCGCTCGAAGGGCTGAACTGGTTCTTCGACCACGCCGAAACGATCTCCGAAAAGTCGATGGACCGGATCGCCGCGCTCGGCGGCGGTGTCGCGGTGCAGCATCGGATGGCGTACCAGGGCGAATACTTCGTCGAGCGCTACGGCGCGCAGGCGGCCGAGGCGACGCCGCCGGTCGCGAAGATGCTCGGCAAGGGGCTCAAGGTGTCGGCCGGCACCGATGCGACACGCGTCGCGTCGTACAACCCGTGGGTGTCGCTCGCGTGGCTCGTGACGGGCCGGACGGTCGGCGGGATGCGCATGTATCCGCAGCGCAACCTGCTCGATCGCGAGACGGCGTTGCGGATGTGGACGGAGTACGTGACGTGGTTCTCGAACGAGGAAGGCAAGAAGGGGCGCATCGCGGTCGGGCAACTCGCCGACCTGATGGTCCCCGATCGCGATTTCTTCACCTGCGCGGAGGACGATATCGCCGACACGACTGCATTGCTGACGGTGGTCGGCGGCCGGATCGTCTGGGGCGCGGGGCCGTTCGCGCCGCACGACGCGCCGATTCCGCCCGCGATGCCGGACTGGTCGCCCGTGCGCGCGTACGGCGGTTACGGTGGCTGGGGCGCGACGCAGCGAGAGGGCGCGCCGTTGCAACGGGCCGCCGCCGCCGCGATGTGCGGCTGCGCGAGCGCGTGCGGCGTGCACGGCCATGCGCATGCGGGCGCGTGGGGCCGTGCGTTGCCGACGTCGGACGCGAAGGGCTTCTGGGGCGCGTTCGGCTGTTCGTGCTGGGCGGTCTGACATGACGGCGCGCACCGTCCAAGGCAACCCGGCATGGATCCGCGCGCTGCTGGCGCAGCCGTGGGTCCTGCCGCTCGCGCGCCTCGCGCTGGTGTCCGCCTATTTGCTCGGCGGCGTCGCGAAGGCGCTTGACTTCGACGGCGCGGTCGCGGAGCAGGCGCATTTCGGCCTGCATCCGGCCGAGCTGTGGGCGGCACTGGCGATCGCGGTCGAGATCGCCGGCTCGCTCTGCGTGGTGTTTCGCCGCTTCACGTGGCTCGGCGCCGGCAGCCTCGGCATGCTGACGCTCGTCGCGATGGTCGTGGCGAACGATTTCTGGAACCGCTCGGGCGCCGAACATTTCATGGCGCTCAACAGCTTTTTCGAGCATCTTGGGCTGATCGCGGCACTCGTGCTCGCGACCGTGCTCGACGATGCGCGGCAACCGGCCGGCGACGGCCGCGGGTGACCGGGATCGCCCGAGCCGCTGCACCATTTGATGAAACAACAAGGATATCCGTGATGAAAACCCTTCGTTCCGCGTGGCTGGCGCTTGCGATTGCCGGCGGTCTCGCCGCCGCGCCGGCCGCGTTCGCGAAACCGCCGGTGCCGCCCGCGGTCGCGCCGACGGTGGCCGTCGGTCCGCAGTACGACACCACGCACGTGTGCGTCGCGCCCGACGACTTCGACCGCTTCACCGACAGCTTCGTAGCGACGTTCGGCGGCAAGAAGTCGAAGCAGGGCGTGTTCCAGGTCACGCCGACGCCGAGCCAGACGATGTCGCAGCTCGTGCTGACGCCGGTCGGCACGATCTCCGTGTTCGGCTTCAAGACGCCGATCCCGTATCCGTTCTGCGCGGAGCGCAACGGCTATCTCGTCACGGACATGGACGTCGCGGTGAAGTCGGCGCGCGAGCACGGCGCCGACGTGATCGTCGACACGTTCCCCGATCCGATCGGCCGCGATGCGATCATTGCGTGGACGGGCGGCGTGAAGATGCAGCTCTACTGGCATACCCAGGCGCCGAACTACGACGCGTTGCAGACCATCCCCGAGAATCGCGTCTACGTGTCGCCGCAAAGCGTACGCAAGTTCGTGCACGATTTCGTCAAGTTCTCGAAGGGCAAGGTGGTGTCCGACAACCTGAAGGCGCCGGGCGTCGAGATCGGCCGGCCGAGCGACACGTATCGCCGGATCCGCATCGAATCGGGCTTCGGCAAGATGACCGTGCTCGTGACGGACGGCCACCTGCCTTACCCGTTCGGGCGCGAGATGACGGGCTACGACGTGCCCGATCTCGCCGCGACGCTGAAGAACGCCGAAGCCGCGGGCGTGACCGTGCTCGTGCCGCCGTTCGCATCGGACGGCCGCGACGCGGCGCTCGTGCAGTTCCCGGGCGGCTACGTCGCCGAGATCCACGCGAGCGCGGCGCGATGAAGCACGAGGACACGATTCTTGCCGCGGTGGCCGGCTTCGTCGACACGCTGAGCTTCGTCGCGCTGTTCGGGCTGTTCACCGCGCACGTGACGGGCAACTTCGTGCTGATCGGCGCGGGCATCGCGGGCTTCGGCCAGGGTGTCGTGCTGAAGCTCAGTGTGTTTCCCGCGTTCGTGTGCGGCGTGATCGCGGCGAGCCTGATCGCGCGGTCGATGTCCGGGCGGCCCGCCTGGCAGGGCATGCGCACGCTGCACGCGGTGCAGGCCGTGCTGCTGCTCGGCTTCTGCGCGGCCGGCGTGTGGGCGACGCCCGTCACGCAGCCCGACAGCCTGCCGGCGCTGGTGGCCGGCATCGTCGGCACGTTCGCGATGGGCGTGCAGAACGCGCATCCGCGCGTGATTCCGCGCGCCGGCGGCGTGCCGAACACGGTGATGACGGGCAACGTGACGCAAGCGATTCTCGACGTCGTCGACCTGCTGTCGGCCGGCACGGCAGATGCCGCACGCGCGGCGGCGCGGGCCCGGTTCGGCAAGATGCTGCCGGCGATCGTCGCGTTCGCGCTCGGCGCGGCGTGCGGTGCGCTCGGGTTCCGCTACGTCGGGTTCCTGGCGCTGCTCGTGCCCGTCGGCGCGCTCGCGACGCTCGCACTGTGTGCGGCGCAAGCGGCCGGAGCCGCCACGCAGGAGCGCGCATGATCGACCGGGGCCAGGGGAGACGAGGCAGACACTGCAGTCGCGGCTTCGAGCAGGCTGCGCGCGTGTCGATCGTCGCGGGACTGTTGTTCGCGGGCGCCGACGCGGCGTTCGCGGAAACGGCAGCGGCATCGACACCCGGCGATGCGACCGCATCGACCTGCACGGCCAAGCGGCCGACGGTGCTGTTCAATCGCTGGCAGGAGGACTGGTCGGTGCTCGCGAATCCGTGCGTGCCGCGCGCGCCGCTCGACGGTCTGAAATACATTCCGCTCGGCAACGATCCGGCCTCCTATCTATCGCTCGGCGTGAATCTGCGCGAGCGGCTGGAGACCAACGACGCGCCGCTGTTCGGGATCGGCTCCGCGCAATCGGATACGTACCTGATCCAGCGCGTCGAAGTGCACGCCGATGCGCATCTCGGCCAGCACTGGCAGTTCTTCGTGCAATTGCAGGACGCGCGTGCGTTCGGCAAGAACACGGTGTCGCCGGTCGACAAGAACCCGCTCGATCTCGAACAGGCGTTCGCGACCTACACGGGTGCGCTCGGCGGCGGCACGTTCAAGTTCCGCGTCGGCCGGCAGGAGATGGCGTTCGACCTGCAGCGCTTCATCGCCACGCGTGACGGCCCGAACGTGCGGCAGGCGTTCGATGCGGTCTGGGCCGATTACGAATACGGGAAGTGGCGCTTCATCGGCTATGCGACGCAGCCGGTGCAGAACCGCAACGCGTCCGATTTCGACGACGTGTCCAATCGCGATCTCACGTTCAGCGGCGTGCGCTTCGAGCGGCAGTCGGTCGGGCCGGGCGACCTGTCCGGCTACTGGTCGCGCTACAACCGCAGCAACGCGCGCTTCCTCGATGCGAGCGGCCGCGAGCGTCGCGACGTGTGGGACCTGCGCTACACGGGCACGCAGGGCCGTTTCGACTGGGATCTCGAGACGATGTTGCAGACCGGCACGGTCGGCGGCAACACGATCGGTGCGTGGGCCGTCGGCTCGATCGCCGGCTACCGGCTCGATGCGCCGTGGTCGCCGCGCGTCGCGTTGCAGGTCGACGCGGCGTCGGGCGACCGGCATCCGCACGACGGCCGCGTCGGCACCTTCAATCCGCTGTTTCCGAACGGCTATTACTTCACGCTGGCCGGTTACACGAGCTATGCGAACCTGATTCACGTGAAGCCGTCCGTGACGCTGAAGCCGTCGGCGAACCTGTCGCTGCTCGGCGCGCTGGGTTTCCAGTGGCGCGAGACGACCGGCGACGCCGTCTATCAGCAGCCGAACATCCCGGTGCCCGGCACGGCCGGCAAGGGCGGCCTGTGGACGGGGATGTACGTGCAGCTGCGCGCGGACTGGACGATGGCCGCGAACCTGATCGGCTCGGTCGAGGCCGTGCACTTCCAGGTCGGCGACGCGATCCGGCAGGCGGGCGGACACAACGCGGACTACGTCGGCGTCGAGCTGAAGTACGGCTGGTGACGCGGCCGCGCGGCAATGCGCGCGCATGAAAAAGGGCGGCCCCGCGGGGCCGCCCTTCGTTCGTTCGTTCGTCCGGGCCGGCCGCGCGGCCGGCCCGTTCGCGGTGATGCCGTTACAGGTTCGGCGACAGCGTGAGCGCGTTCGTCAGGTCGCCCATCGGCTGCGCGCCGTTCGCCTTCAGCGCGTCGTCGCGCTGCTGCAGGCCCGCGAGGCGCGGCAGCGAGAAGCGGCGGGTGATGAGGCGCAGGATCGAACCCGTGTCGTACTGCGTGTGATCCACGAAGCCCTTCTTCGCGTACGGCGACACGATCAGCGCCGGAATGCGCGTGCCCGGGCCCCAGCGATCGGCGGTCGGCGGCGCGGCATGATCCCAGAAGCCGCCGTTTTCGTCGTACGTGACGACCACGACCATGTTCTTCCACTGCGGGCTTGCCTGCAGGTGCGCGATCACGTCGGCGATGTGCTGGTCGCCGGAGGTGACGTCCGTGTAGCCCGGGTGCTCGTTCAGGTTGCCCTGCGGCTTGTAGAACGCGACCTGCGGCAGCGTGCCCGCGTCGATCGCCTTGATGAACTCGGCGCCGTTCGCGCCGCCGTCGAGCAGGTGCTGCGCGCGGCTCGCGGTGCCCGGTGCCTGGTTCGCGAAGTAGTTGAACGGCTGGTGGTGCGGCTGGAAGTTCGGCGTCGAGAGGTCGGCGCCGTAGATCACGTTCGACGTGCCGCTCTGGCTCGCCTGCAGCGCCTGGCCCCATGCGCCGCCGTACCATGCCCACGACACGCCCGCGTTGGTCAACAGGTCGCCGATGTTGGTTGCCGTCTGCGGCGGCATCGTCGACGCATTGGCCGGATCGGCCAGCAGCGGGTCGCCGCCCGCGGCTGCCTTGTTGCCGCTCGGCTGGTATGCCGGCTGCATCGTGTTGACGCCGTAGAAGTCAGGCGTCAGCGCGCCGTCGTTGACGAACTTCGGTGCGCCGCTCAGCGCGGAGGCCGGCGAGTTCGTGGCGACCTTCAGCGACTTGCCGTCGGCGTTCAGGACGGCGATCTTGCCGGCCGCCGGGCTCTTGTCGGCGTTCGCGTAGAACGGCGCGCACGCGCAGATCAGGTACTGGTGGTTCAGGAACGAGCCGCCGAACGCGCCCATGAAGAAGTTGTCCGCCAGCACGTACTGCTGCGCGATCTTCCACAGCGGCAGCTTCGACGGATCCGCCGTGTAGTGGCCCATCGTCAGGCCGCCCGCATCGGTCCATGCGGCATACATGTCGTTCTTGCCGCCGTCGATCTGCATCTGGTCCTGATAGAAGCGGTGCACGATGTCGCGCGTCGCGATGCTCATCGACTGGTTGAAGCCGTTCGGATCGTCGATCGCGAACGGCGCGTTCGGCAGGTTCGCCGTCATCGCCTCGGTCACCGCCGGCGTGATGCCGGTCGCGGTCAGGCCGCCCCAGATCTTCGGCAGCGTCGCCATCGTCGAGCCGTCGCGATCCTTCTGCACCGAGTTCGCCGCCGTCGCGTTCTGCAAGCCGTTCGCGCCCGGGAAGTTGCCGTACAGGTTGTCGAAGCTGCGGTTTTCCGCGTAGATCACGACGACGTTCTTGACGGCCGACAGGCCTTGCTGCGTGACATCGTCGCCGCCGCAGGCGGTCAGGCTGAGCGCGGCCGCGAGGGCGATCGGCGTGTAACGAATCCAGGCGTGCTTCTTCATGCGATGTTCTCTCTTTCGTCGTATGTCGCGTGTGGGAATCGCGGTGGTGTAGGGCCAGCGCGGGGACCTTCGGGCACCGACCGGCTGCGCGAATTATCTGGAACCGATTTGACAGGCGGGTGTAGGGGCGCTTTCAATTGACTGTCGGTCGAACGTCATGCAACGGTCACGCAACTGACATAAGCTCCGGCCGATTGCCCACCGCTACAAGAAGAACGACGATGCACAGCCTTCTGAAATCCTTCGCGTCCGCGCGATCGTTGATCCCCGCCGCGGCGACGCTGGCGCTGGTCGGCGGGCTCGCGGCGCTCGCCGGTTGCGATGCGCGCCCCGGTGCCGATGCATCGGCCGCCTCCGTCGTGCCGGCGGCACAGGCCGCTCCGGCCGCTCCGGCCGCTCCGGCGGTCGCGCCGGCCAGCCAGCCGCAGACGCGCGCGCAGGTATTCGAGGGCGTGAAGCAGATGACGGCGCTCGGCAAGCAGTTGTTCTTCGATCCGTCGCTGTCGGGGTCCGGCAAGCTCGCATGCGCGTCGTGCCATAGCGCCGAGCATGCGTTCGGGCCGCCGAACGCGCTGTCGGCACAGCTCGGCGGCGACGACATGCACAGCACGGGCTTTCGTGCGGTGCCGTCGCTGAAGTACCTGCGCGGCATTCCTCCGTTCAGCGAGCACTTCCACGATTCACCGGACGAAGGCGACGAAAGCATCGACGCGGGCCCGACCGGCGGGCTGACCTGGGACGGTCGCGTCGACACGCGCGATGCGCAGGCGCGCATCCCCCTCACGTCGCCATTCGAGATGAGCAGCTCGCCGGCGCGAGTCGCGAAGGCGGTTCGCGCCGCGCCGTATGCCGACGCGTTCCGCAAGGCGTTCGGCGATCGGGTCCTCGGCGACGACCAGGCGACGTTCGGTGCGGTGCTGCGCGCCCTCGACGCATTCCAGCAGCAGCCGGCGCTGTTCGATCCGTACACCAGCAAGTACGACGCCTATCTTGCCGGACACGCGCAACTCACGCCCGCGGAGCTGCGCGGGCTGCAGCTGTTCAACGACGAGAAGAAGGGCAACTGCGCGAGCTGTCACGTGAGCCAGCGCACGCTCGAAGGCGGCCCGCCGCAGTTCAGCGATTTCGGCCTGATCGCGATCGCGGTGCCGCGCAACCGCGCGCTGCCGGTCAATCGCGATCCGCGCTTCTTCGATCTCGGCGCGTGCGGCCCCGAGCGCACCGACCTGAAGGGCCGCGACGAATTCTGCGGCTTGTTCCGCACGCCGTCGCTGCGCAACGTCGCGCTGCGCAAGACGTTCTTCCACAACGGCGTGTACCACTCGCTCGAGGACGTGATGCGTTTCTACGTCGAGCGCGACATCCATCCGGAGAAGTTCTATCCGGTCGTGCACGGCAAGGTGCAGGTCTACGACGACCTGCCGAAGCGCTACTGGCCGAACATCAACCGCGAGCCGCCGTTCGACCGCAAGCGCGGCGACGCGCCCGCACTGAACGCGGCCGAGATCAAGGACGTGATCGCGTTCCTGAACACGCTGACCGACGGATATCAACCGGCGGCCACGTCGGCGGCGCGCTAGACGACGTGCGTTGCGGCACGCATGCTATGCTCGCGGGCTGACGGGCGTGGCGCGTGCCGGATCGCCGGCCGCCGGTTCGCCGGCCGCGCGCCATGCCGTTGATCGAACATCCAAGGAGAACAACACATGTCGATGCGTGCATCCCTTTCCGTCGTCACGCGCGTGCTGGCCGGCGCCGCGTGCGCAGCCGCGATGCTGCCCGCCCACGCACAGAGCAACCTGGGCTTCCTGAACGACACGCCGCTCGCCTACTTCAGCAAGACCGACCGCGCGTCGCTGGCCAAGGCCGTGGCGCAGGTGCGCGACGAAGGCAAGGACGGCGAGACCACGACCTGGCAGAGCAGCGGCCGCGGCACGCAGATCGATGCGAAGCTCACGCCGTCGACGTCCGAGAGCGACGGCAAGACCTGCCGCGAGATCGCCACCGACATTTCCGCGAAGGGCCAGACGCTGACGCTCAAGCCCGTCTATTGCAAGACCGCCGCGGGCAAGTGGCAACTGCAGAAGCGCTGAGCACGCGTGCAATGAAGCGCAGCGGTGCGCCGCGCACGGTATCGTGCGGCGTCGTGATTCTCGACGGGTCCGGACGCGTCTTCCTCGCGCACGCGACGGATACCACGCACTGGGACATCCCGAAGGGGCAGGGCGAGCCCGGCGAGTCGCCGGCCGACGCGGCGCTGCGGGAGCTGCGCGAGGAAACCGGCATCGAGTTCGCGCCGGCGCGGCTGCTCGATCTCGGCCGCTTCGCATACCGTCACGACAAGGACCTGCACCTGTTCGCGGTGCAGGTCGCGGACGACGAGATCGATCCCGCGCACTGCACGTGCACGTCGCTGTTCCCGAGCCGTCGCGACGGCTCGCTGATTCCGGAGATGGACGCGTATCGCTGGACCGCACCCGGCGACGTCGACGCGTATGCGAGCCGCAGCCTCGCGCGGCTGTTTCGCACGACGCTGTCGCTCGCGGATCTGCACCGGCGGCTGGCGGGCGCGTGAGCGCGGCGGCCGGCGCGGCCGCGCGATCTCCGCGTATTTCCGCGCACGCAATAAAAAACGGCCCGAAGGCCGTTTTTTTTCATCACGCGACGGGCGGCGCCAGGCCGCCGCGCCGCGCGCGGAGCAGGCCGTCAGGCCGGCTTGCCCCAGCTGTCGCGCAGCCCGACGATCCGGTTGAACACCGGCTTGCCCGGCTTCGAATCGACACGGTCGGCGACGAAATAACCGTGACGCTCGAACTGGAGGCGCGTTTCCGGCGCGACGTCGCCGGCGCCCGGTTCGACGTAGGCCTGCGTGATCTTCTTCGAGTCCGGGTTCAGCGCCTCGAGGAAGTTCGCGCCGCCCGCGTCCGGGTGCGGCTCCTTGAACAGCCGGTCGTAGATCCGCACTTCGGCCGCCTGCGCATGCTTCGCGCTGACCCAGTGGATGTTGCCCTTGACCTTGTAGGTGTTCGCGCCTTCGGTGCCCGACTTGCTGTCCGGGAAGTAGTTGCAGTGCACGGCCGTCACGTTGCCGTTGGCGTCCTTGTCGAAGCCCGTGCATTCGATCACGTAGCCGTAGCGCAGGCGCACCTTGTTGCCCGGGAACAGCCGGAAATAGCCCTTCGGCGGGTTCTCGACGAAGTCCTCGCGCTCGATCCACAGCTCGCGCGAGATCGGGAACGTGCGCACGCCGCGCTCCGGGTGATGCGGATGCACGGGGGCCGTGCACGCTTCCTCGAGGTCTTCCGGATAGTTGTCGATCACGAGCTTCAGCGGATCGAGCACGGCGACCGAGCGCGGCGCCTTGTCGTCGAGATCGTCGCGCAGCGCGCCTTCGAACACGCTCATGTCGATCCACGAATCGACCTTCGTCACGCCGATCCGCTCGCAGAACAGGTGGATGCTCTCCGGCGTGAAGCCGCGGCGGCGGATCCCGACGATCGTCGGCATGCGCGGGTCGTCCCAGCCTTCGACGTGACCTTCGGTGACGAGCTGCAGCAGCTTGCGCTTGCTGGTGATCGCGTACGTGAGGTTCAGGCGCGAGAATTCGATCTGTTGCGGCAGCGGGCGCGTGAACATGCCGGCTTCCGCGAGTTCGTTCAGCACCCAGTCGTACAGCGGGCGATGATCCTCGAACTCGAGCGTGCACAGCGAGTGCGTGATGCCTTCGAGCGCATCCGAGATGCAGTGCGTGTAGTCGTACATCGGATACACGCACCACGCGTCGCCGGTGCGGTAGTGGTGCGCGTAGCGGATCCGGTAGATCACCGGGTCGCGCATGTTCATGTTCGGCGAAGCCATGTCGATCTTCGCGCGCAGCACGTGCTCGCCTTCCTTGAACTCGCCGGCCTTCATCCGGCGGAACAGGTCGAGGTTTTCCTCGGGCGAACGGTCGCGGAACGGCGACGGCTTGCCGCCTTCGGTCAGCGAGCCGCGGTTCGCGCGCATTTCATCGGCGCTCTGGCTGTCGACGTACGCCTTGCCGCGCTGGATCAGCAGCTCGGCGAATTCGTACAGCTTGTCGTAGTAGTCGCTCGCGAAGTACTGGTGATCGACCGCATCCTTGCGCCAGTCGAAGCCGAGCCAGCGCACCGCGTCGACGATCGAGTCGACGTATTCGACGCTTTCCTTTTCCGGGTTCGTGTCGTCGAAGCGCAGGTGGCACACGCCGCCGTAGTCGCGCGCGACGCTGAAGTTCAGGCAGATGCTCTTCGCATGGCCGATGTGCAGATAGCCGTTCGGCTCGGGCGGAAAGCGCGTCTCGACGCGGCCGCTCCATTTGCCGGTGCGGTTGTCGTCGTCGATGATGTTGCGGATGAAATTGGAAGCCGCGGGGGCGTCGTTACGTTCGGTGCTCATGCGGTTGGCGTCAGGTTGTGTCGGCGCGTCGCGCCGGTTTAATCCTGTAATTCTACCTGACCGGGGTCCGTCCCGCGCGGGTTGCGGCGTCGGGCGGGCGGCTCGCGCCGCGGATCGCAATATCTCGATAATGTGTCGGCTGTAACACGACGTAAATCGGATTGCCGCGCGCGTTCGGGTTTTCCTATGATGGCTTTACCGATTCAATGCCGCCATTCGTATTTTTTGCCTGGCGGGAGGACACCAACAATCATCATGAAGAAGACCACTTTTCTCGTTCGTACCGCAGTCATCGTCGCGGCCCTGTCGCAACTCGGCGCATGTGCGATGACGCACACGCAGCGTAACGCCGGGATCGGCGCGGCCGCGGGCGGCGCGCTCGGCTACCTGATCACGGGCGGCCCGGTCGGCACGGTCGCCGGCGCCGCGGCAGGCGGCCTGGTCGGCGCCGGCGTGCGCTGATCGACGCCGGCGCGCGTGAGCGCCGGCCGGTCGTGATCGCGTGCGCAGCGCGTCGCGACCGATCCATCCGCCGCACATCCATTCCGCGATTCGACAGGCAGCATCAGGGAGGAGCGGGTGTGCGACACTGCGTCGACGTCACATAACGACATCATGCGTCGACGAACCTTCCATGAGCGACTCTCCCGTTTTCGTGCTGCCGGGCTACGGCAACTCCGGTCCGTTCCACTGGCAAAGCCGCTGGGAGCGCGCCGACGCGCGTTTCATGCGCATCGCGATGCCCGACTGGGACCGTGCGTTCCGCAACGGCTGGTGTCTCGCGCTCGACCGTGCCGTCGAAGCCGCACCGGGCCCCGTGACGATCGCCGCGCACAGCCTCGGCACGCTGACCACCGCGTGGTGGGCGACCCGCTACGCGCGGCCGGCCGCGCTCGCGAAGGTGCGCGGCGCGCTGCTCGTCGCGTTGCCCGACCCGGCCGGGCCGGCGTTTCCGGCCGACGCGCACGGTTTCGCGCCGGTGCCGCACGAACGGCTGCCGTTTCCGACCTGCGTGGTCGCGAGCAGCGACGATCCGTACGGCTCGATCGCGTTCGCGCGCCGCTGCGCGCACGCGTGGGGGAGCGCCTTCCATGACCTCGGCGCGCGCGGCCACATCAACGCGGACAGCGGGCTCGGCGACTGGCCCGACGCACGCGGCTGGCTCGATGCGCTTGCGCGCTAGCCGCTAGCTATCGTTTCATGGGTCCGGCAGCGGTCAGCCGGCGCCCGGGCATACGGCCGCGCGCACCCGAAAGTGCCTTGCCGGGCGCGCTCGTCCGGGCCGGCTCAGATCGCCTGCTTCGCCTTCAGCGCCGCGATGCGTGCGTCGTCGTAGCCGAGCATGTCGCGCAGTACGTCTTCCGTCTGCGCGCCGAGCAGCGGCGGGGCGGTGTGCGCCTCGGGCGGCGTCGCGCTCATCCGGATCGGATTGCGCACGAGCTTCACGTCCGCGCCGCACGGGTGCGGCAGCGACACCTGCATCCCGCGCGCGACCACCTGTTCGTTGGCGAACACCTCGTCGAGTTCGTTGATCGGCCCGCACGGCACGCCGGCCGCTTCCAGCACGCCGATCCAGTCGGCCTTGCCGCGCGTCTTCACCATCTCCGCGAGGATCGGCACCAGCGTGTCGCGATGGCGCACGCGCGACGGGTTGGTCGCGAACCGTTCGTCGTCGGCCAGCTCGGGCCGGCCGCCGGTCTCGACGAACTTGCGGAACTGCCCGTCGTTGCCGACCGCGACGATGATCCAGCCGTCGCTCGTCTGGAACGTCTGGTACGGCACGATGTTCGGGTGCGCGTTGCCCCAGCGCACCGGCGGCTTGCCGCTCGCGAGGAAGTTGGTGTTCATGTTCGCGAGCAGCGCGACCTGCACGTCGAGCAGCGCCATGTCGATGTACTGGCCTTCGCCCGTGCGGTCGCGGTGCGCGAGCGCGGCGAGCACGGCGATCGTCGAATAGAGGCCGGTCGCGAGATCGGCGATCGCCACGCCGGCCTTCTGCGGGCCGCCGCCCGGTTCGCTGTCGCGTTCGCCGGTGATGCTCATGAAGCCGCCGATCCCCTGGACGATGAAGTCGTAGCCCGCGCGATGCGCGTACGGGCCCGTCTGGCCGAACCCCGTGACCGAGCAATAGACGAGATCGGGCTTCACCGCGCGCAGCGAATCGTAATCGAGCCCGTATTTCTTCAGCTGCCCGACCTTGTAGTTCTCGAGCACGACGTCGCTCTGCGCGGCGAGCTCGCGCACGATCTGCTGGCCTTCCGGCGTCGCGATGTCGACCGTCACCGAGCGCTTGTTGCGGTTCGCCGCGAGGTAGTACGCGGCCTCGGCCGTATCGGCGCCGGTCGCATCCTTCAGGTACGGCGGCCCCCAGTGGCGCGTGTCGTCGCCGGCGCCGGGGCGCTCGACCTTGATCACGTCCGCACCGAAGTCGGCAAGCGTCTGCGCGCACCACGGGCCCGCGAGCACGCGGGTGAGGTCCAGCACGCGGATATGGCTCAGGGCACCCATCGTCGAATCGTCTCCTTTCATGGCTCGCCCGGCCGGGGCAGGGCGAATTGGCATGCCGAGCATCTTAAGGCGAATCGGCCGCGCGGGTGGCCCAGGCCGGTCGTCCGGCGCGCCGGGCCGCTGCCGGCTGGGCCGCCGGTCTGTATCGTATAATCGAGCGTTTACGATATTTGCCCGCCGTGCGTCCGCGAGGACGGCCGGCGTTTGAAGCCGTCTTAGCCAGACATTCCCCGCACGCCATGAAAGCTGCCGAAATCCGCGAGAAATTCCTCAAATTCTTCGAATCGAAGGGCCACACGATCGTCCGCTCGTCGAGCCTCGTGCCCGGTAACGACCCCACGCTGATGTTCACGAACTCGGGCATGGTCCAGTTCAAGGACGTGTTCCTCGGCACGGACCCGCGTCCGTACTCGCGCGCCACCACGGCGCAGCGCAGCGTGCGCGCGGGCGGCAAGCACAACGACCTCGAGAACGTCGGCTACACGGCGCGCCACCACACGTTCTTCGAGATGCTCGGCAACTTCTCGTTCGGCGACTACTTCAAGCACGACGCGATCCGCTTCGCGTGGGAGCTGCTGACCACGGTCTACCAGTTGCCGAAGGACAAGCTGTGGGTCACCGTCTACCAGGAAGACGACGAAGCGTACGACATCTGGGCGAAGGAAGTCGGCGTGCCGACCGAGCGGATCATCCGCATCGGCGACAACAAGGGCGCGCGCTACGCGTCGGACAACTTCTGGACGATGGGCGACACCGGCCCGTGCGGCCCGTGTACCGAAATCTTCTACGACCACGGCCCGGACGTGTGGGGCGGCCCGCCGGGGTCGCCCGAAGAAGACGGCGACCGCTACATCGAGATCTGGAACCTCGTGTTCATGCAGTTCAACCGCGACGCGCAGGGCAACATGACGCGCCTGCCGAAGCAGTCGGTCGACACCGGCATGGGCCTCGAGCGCCTCGCCGCGGTGTTGCAGCACGTGCACAGCAACTACGAGATCGACCTGTTCCAGAACCTGATCAAGGCCGCCGCGCGCGTGACCGAGATCAGCGACCTCACCAACAACTCGCTGAAGGTGATCGCCGATCACATCCGCGCGTGCTCGTTCCTGATCGTCGACGGCGTGATTCCCGGCAACGAAGGCCGCGGCTACGTGCTGCGCCGGATCGTGCGCCGCGCGATCCGCCACGGCTACAAGCTCGGCCGCAAGGGCTCGTTCTTCCACAAGCTGGTGGCCGACCTCGTCGCCGAGATGGGCGCCGCGTATCCGGAGCTGAAGGAAGCCGAGCAGCGCGTGACCGACGTGCTGCGCCAGGAAGAGGAGCGCTTCTTCGAGACGATCGAGCACGGGATGTCGATCCTTGAGGCCGCGCTGGCCGACGTCGAGGCGAAGGGCGGCAAGGTGCTCGACGGCGAACTCGCGTTCAAGCTGCACGACACCTACGGCTTCCCGCTCGACCTCACGGCCGACGTGTGCCGCGAGCGCGGGATGACGGTCGACGAGCCGGCGTTCGACGACGCGATGGCGCGTCAGCGCGAGCAGGCGCGCGCGGCCGGCAAGTTCAAGGCCGCGCAGGGCCTCGAATACTCGGGCGCGAAGACCACGTTCCACGGCTACGAGGAAATCGCGTTCGACGACGCGAAGGTCGTCGCGCTGTACGTCGACGGTTCGTCGGTCAATGAAGTGAAGAGCGGCCAGGATGCGGTCGTCGTGCTCGACCACACGCCGTTCTACGCGGAATCGGGCGGCCAGGTCGGCGACCAGGGCGTGCTCGCGAATGCGTCGACGCGCTTCGCGGTGGCCGACACGCTGAAGGTGCAGGCCGACGTGATCGGTCACCACGGCACGCTCGATCAGGGCACGCTGAAGATCGGCGACGTGCTGCGCGCGGAAATCGACGCGCACCGCCGTGCGCGCACGCAGCGCAACCACTCGGCCACCCACCTGATGCACAAGGCGCTGCGCGAAGTGCTCGGCGCGCACGTGCAGCAGAAGGGTTCGCTCGTCGATGCGGAGAAAACCCGCTTCGACTTCGCGCACAATGCACCGATGACCGACGACGAAATCCGTCGCGTCGAGCAGATCGTCAACAACGAAATCCTCGCGAACGCGCCGGGCATCGTGCGCGTGATGCCGTACGACGAAGCGGTGAAGGGCGGCGCGATGGCGCTGTTCGGCGAGAAGTACGGCGACGAAGTGCGCGTGCTCGACCTCGGCTTCTCGCGCGAACTGTGCGGCGGCACGCACGTGCACCGCACCGGCGACATCGGCTTCTTCAAGATCGTCGTCGAAGGCGGCGTCGCGGCCGGCATCCGTCGGGTCGAGGCGATCACCGGCGACAACGCGGTGCGTTTCGTGCAGGACCTCGACGCCCGTGTGAACGAAGCGGCGGCCGCGCTGAAGGCGCAGCCGTCGGAACTCACGCAGCGCATCGCGCAGGTGCAGGACCAGGTGAAGTCGCTCGAGAAGGAGCTGGGCGCGCTGAAGTCGAAGCTGGCATCGAGCCAGGGCGACGAGCTCGCGCAGCAGGCCGTCGAGATCGGCGGCGTGTACGTGCTGGCCGCGACGCTCGACGGCGCGGACGCGAAGACGCTGCGCGAAACGGTCGACAAGCTGAAGGACAAGCTGAAGAGCGCGGCGATCGTGCTGGCGGCCATCGAAGGCGGCAAGGTCAGCCTGATCGCGGGTGTCACGCCGGATGCGAGCAAGAAGGTCAAGGCCGGCGAGCTCGTGAACTTCGTCGCTCAGCAGGTCGGCGGCAAGGGCGGCGGCCGTCCGGACATGGCGCAGGCAGGCGGCACGGAACCGGCGAACCTGCCGGGCGCGCTGGCAGGCGTCAAGGGCTGGGTCGAAGCGCGTCTTTGATCGTCACGGCTGAGGCGATGCGGTCTCGCTGACCCCATCGCATCCCATGGAAAAACGACCCGATCGGCGGTGGCCGGTCGGGTCGTCTTGTTTATGCGCGGGATGAACGCGTGCCGGTCGCGAGCGCTGCCGAATCATGCCGGTACCGTTGCCGCCGGCGCCTTGGCCGCATCCCCCGCCTGCCGCGCAGCGTCACCGAGCGCATCGCGCAGCGCGGCGAGCGCGGCCGACGCGTAACCGTGCCGCCACGCGAGCAGCGTGTCGATCCCTTCGAGTTCGGGGATCGTGTGGGCGGCGACGTTGCCGGTCTCGGGCTGCAACTCGAGCACCGAGCGCGGCGCGACCGCGATGCCCGCGCCGGCCGCGACGCACGCGACGATCGCGTGATACGAGCCGAGTTCGAGCACGCGCGCGGGTTTCATCCCTTGCGCCGCATACCACTGCTCGACGTATTTCCGGTACGTGCAGCCGCGCTCGAACGCGATCAGCGTCGGCAGGATCACGTCGCGCGGCGTGCGCACCGGCGGATGGCCGCGCGGCGTCAGCAGCACGAGATCCTCGCGGAAGACCGGCACCGTCTCGAACGTGTCGGGCAGCGTGTCCGGCTCGGGCGGCCGCGCGAACAGCGCCGCGTCGATCTCGAAGTCGCGCACCTTGTCGATCAGCCAGCCGGTCGTGCCGGTCACGAGCTCCAGCGACACGTCGGGCCACGCATGGTGATAGCGCGCGAGCACGGTCGGCAGCCGGCTCGCGGCCGTGCTTTCCATCGTGCCGAGCCGCAGCCGCCCGCGCGGCGTGTCCTCGCGCACCGCGTCGCGCGCCTCGTCGGCAAGCTCGAGTAGCCGCTCCGCGTACGGCAGCAGCGTGTGCCCGGCCGGCGTCAGCACGAGCCGGCGGCCGTCGCGCACGAACAGCGCCGCGCCGAGTTCCTCCTCGAGCTGCTTGATGCGCGTCGTCACGTTCGACTGCACGCGATTGAGCTTCGCCGCCGCGCGCGTCACACCGTTCTCGCGCACGACGGCCCGGAAAATCGCCAGCGCCGCCAGATCCATGATTCTCTCCAGGAGATATGTGGATTCTTGATTATTCATTTATCGAGAACGTTTGGTCAAGCTACGATACAAGCATTCCGATTACCGTTCCGGCCGGCGCGCGCAGCGCGCGGCCCTTGCCGCCATGTCCCGTTCCGATGCTTCGACCGCCGCCGCCGCCGTCACTGCCCCGCGCCCGTCCGAGGATGCCGACCGCCGCGCCCGCGCGGCCGCGCTCGCCTGCCTGATCGGGCTCGCGGTCGCGCTCGGCGTCGGCCGCTTCGCGTTCACGCCGCTGCTGCCGCTGATGCTCGCCGACGGCTCGATCGGCCTGCAGGCCGGCAGCTGGCTCGCGTCGGCGAACTACGCGGGCTATTTCGTCGGCGCGGTCAGCTGCGCGGCGGTGCGGGTCGCGCCCGCGCGGATGGTGCGCTTCGGGCTGGCCGCCACCGTGCTGTTGACCGCCGCGATGGGTGTCGGCCATCTGCTCCCCGTGTGGCTCGCGGTGCGCTTCGTCGCGGGCGTCGTCAGTGCCTGGACCTTCGTGTTCGTGTCGCAATGGGGGCTGCGGCGGCTCGCCGAGCTGCACGCGCCCGAGTGGAGCGGGGTGATCTACGCGGGGCCGGGCGTCGGCATCGTGCTGACGGGGCTGATCGGCAGCGCGCTGGCCGGCCATCGCGCGGCGCCAGGCTGGCTCGGCTTCGCGGCGTTGTCGGCGGTGCTGTCGGCCGCGATCTGGCGCACGTTCGGCACCGCGCCGGCGCCGGCGGCCGGGTCGCCGGCCGCGCCCGCCCGGCTTGCGGCGACGGCCGCGGCACCGCACGACGCGCGGCGCCATCGGGCCGACGCCGCGTGGCTCGTCGCGCTGTACGGGTTGCCGGGCTTCGGCTACATCATCACCGCGACGTTTCTGCCGGTGATCGCGCGCGCCGCGCTGCCGGCCGGCTCGCCGTGGCCGGACCTGTTCTGGCCGATGTTCGGCGCGGCGCTGATCGTCGGCGCGATCGCCGCTTCCCGGCTACCCGGCCACTGGGACAACCGGCTGCTGCTCGCCACCGGCTGCGCGACGCAGGCGCTCGGGATCGCGGCGGGCATCGTGTGGCCGAACGCGGCCGGCTTCTCGGTCGGCAGTGCGCTGCTCGGCCTGCCGTTCACCGCGATCACGCTGTTCGCGATGCGCGAGGCGCGGCGGCTGCACGGCGAACGTGCGGCCGGGCTGATGGGCTATGCGACCGCGTCGTACGGGGTCGGGCAGATTCTCGGCCCGCTCGTCGCGGCGCCGCTGACCGCGCGCTTCGGGTCGTTCTCGCCGGCGCTGTGGGTCGCGGCGGGCGCGTTGCTCGTCGGTGCCGCGGGCTTCGCGGCGACCGCCGCACGCGGGCGTGCGCAACCCCGCATGCAACCCTGACCGCATCGGGGCCGGATCGTCTGCGGCGCGGGCAAACTCGCTAGAATGAAGCCTTTCCCGCGCCGAGCGGGCGCGCGAGGCGGCCTGCCTGCCGCCGCTGGGCGCTCGCCAGATCCCCATCGATGACCACCGCCGATTACCGTTTTTGCCCGCGCTGCGCGCGTCCGCTGACCGAGCGCGCCGATCCCGAACACGAGGGCGGCCGCGTCCGCCAGGCCTGCCCGGACGACGCATGCGGCTACGTGCACTGGAACAACCCGCTGCCGGTGGTGGCCGCGATCGTCGAGCTCGACGGCAAGATCCTGCTCGCACGCAACGCGGCCTGGCCGGAAGGGATGTTCGCGCTGATCACCGGTTTCCTCGAGAACGGCGAGACACCCGAGGACGGCATCGCGCGCGAGGTGTTCGAGGAAACCGCGCTGAAGGCCGAGCAGGTCACGCTGGTCGGCGTCTATGAATTCATCCGCAAGAACGAACTGATCATCGCGTACCACGTGCGCGCGTCGGGCAGCGTCGCGCTGTCGCCGGAACTGCTCGAGTACCGCCTCGTCGATCCGCCGTTGCTGCGCCCGTGGCGTGCCGGCACCGGCTACGCGCTGGCCGACTGGATGCGCGCGCGCGGCCTCGATTTCGAATTCGTCGATCGAGCGGGGCAATGACGGGCCGCGCTGCACCCCGCATGTCATCCGCCGCGCCGCGCACGGTCGCGACGCGGCATCCCGCCGTTCGCCCGCGTGCCGTCCCGTACGGCCGCCGCGCGACGTCCTCCTCGTCCTGACCGCCACCGCCATGTCCGACAAGCCGCAGCCGCGTCCGCGCGATGCCTATCGCCACTTCCTGCCGATCACGACCCGCTGGATGGACAACGACGTCTACGGGCACGTGAACAACGTCGTCTACTACAGCTACTTCGACACCGTCGTGAACGAATACCTGATCCGCGCGGGCGTGCTCGACGTCGAGCATGGGCAGACGATCGGGCTCGTGGTCGAGACGCAGTGCAACTACTTCGCGCCGCTCGTGTTTCCGCAGTCGGTCGATGCGGGGCTGCGCGTCGCGAAGCTCGGCACGTCGAGCGTGCGCTACGAGATCGGGCTGTTCGCGGCGGGGGAATCCGCGCCGGCCGCGCAGGGGCATTTCGTGCACGTGTACGTCGATCGCGACACGCGCCGCCCGGTGCCGCTGCCGGATGCGCTGCGCGCGGCGCTCGAACCGCTCGCCGGCTGACGGGCGCGCGGCGGTGCATGCGTTCGCGCTCCAGGCGTTCAACGGCCTCAGCTACGGGTTGCTGCTGTTCATGCTGTCGGCCGGTCTCACGCTGATCTTCAGCGTGCAGGGCGTGCTCAACTTCGCGCATGCGAGCTTCTACATGTTCGGCGCGTACGTGGGCTACAGCATCGCGGCGCGCGCGGGTTTCTGGCCCGCGCTCGTGCTCGCGCCGCTCGCGGTCGGGCTGCTCGGCGCCGGCTGCGAGCGCGGGCTGCTGCGCCGCGTGCAGGCGCGCGGCGGCCACACGAGCGAACTGCTGCTGACCTTCGGCCTCGCGTACCTGATCGGCGAGGGCGCGAAACTCCTGTGGGGCCTCGCGCCGCTGCCGGCCCCGGTGCCGCCGCTGTTCGACGGTGCGCCCGTGACCGTGTTCGGCCTCGCGCTGCCGCGCTACCGGCTCTTCATGATGGCGATGTCCGCGGCGATGCTGATCGCGCTCGGTGCGCTGCTGCGCGCGTCGCGCATCGGGCTCGTCGTGCGCGCCGCGCTCACGCACCGCGCGGCCGTCGAGGCGCTCGGCTACGACGTGCCGCGCGTGATGACGGGGTTGTTCGGCGCGGGCACCGCGCTGGCGGCGCTGGCCGGCGTGATCGGCGCGCCGCTCGCGGTGATCGAACCGGCGCTGGCCGAGACCGTCGGCTCGGTGGTGTTCGCGGTCGTCGTGATCGGCGGGCTCGGTTCGCTCAGCGGCGCGTTCGTCGCGTCGCTCGCGGTCGGATTCGCGCAGACCTTCGCGGCATCCAGCGACACGTCGCTGCGCGACCTCGCGCAATCGGCGGGCGTCGCGCTGCCCGACAGCGTCGCCACCGTGTCGATCGCGCAGCTTGCACCGCTGGTCCCGTACCTGCTGCTCGTCGCGGTGCTGGTCGCCCGTCCGCGCGGGCTGTTCGGCGAGCGTGTCGATGGCTAGCCGCGTGCGGGCCGGCGCGCTGCGCTGGGTGCTGTTCGCCGCGTGCCTGGCCTTGCCCGCGTGGCTGTGGCCGCATGGCGCGGTGCTCGGCTATCTCGCGCAGACGGCCGCGCTCGTGGTGCTCGCGCTGTCGTACAACCTGCAGCTCGGCGCGACCGGGCTGCTGTCGTTCGGCCATGCGGCCTTCGCGGGCCTCGGCGCATTCGCCGCCGCGCACTGGTTCAATCACGTCGGCGCTCCGCTGCCGCTGTTGCCGCTCGTCGGCGGCGTGGCCGGCGCGGGTTTCGGGTTCCTGGCCGGCCTGCTCGCGACACGCCGCGCGGGCACCGGGTTCGCGATGATCACGCTCGGCCTCGGTGAATGCGTCGCGGCCGCCGCGTGGAGCGTGCCCGCGTGGTTCGGCGGTCTCGGCGGCGTGCCGATCGACCGTGCGAGCGGCACGCCATGGGGCGGCTGGCATTTCGGCGCGGAAACACAGGCCTACGCGGTGATCGCCGCATGGTGCGTCGTGTCGGCGCTGGCGATGTACGCGCTGACGCGCACGCCGCTCGCGCGGCTCGCGAACGCGGTGCGCGACAACCCCGCGCGCGTCGCGGCGCTCGGCACCGAGCCGCGCCGCGTGCGGCTCGCGATGGTCACCTGCGCGTCGTTCTTCGCGGGCATCGCCGGCACGCTGACGCTGATCGACGTCGAGATCGCGACGCCCGACAGCGTGTCGATGGCGCGTTCGGCGACCGTGCTGATCGCCGCGGTGATCGGCGGCACCGGCACGTTCTTCGGACCGGCGGCCGGCGCAGTGGTGCTGACCGCGCTGAGCGTCGTCGTCGCGAGCGTGTCGCGCGCCTGGGCGCTGTATCTCGGCGTGCTGTTCGTCGTGGTCGTCGTCGCCGCGCCGCGCGGGATCGCGGGGATCGTGCAGACGCTCGTGCAGGCGTTGCGCCGCGGCGTGCCGGCCGCCGAGCGCTGGCGCGTGCTGTGCGGCGTCGGCGCATGCGTGTTCTGGGGTGTCGCGATCGTCTGCGCGGCCGAGCTCGGCTATGCGTGGCGTTTCGCGCAGGACGACGGCACCGGCATCGCGTTCGGCGCGTGGGGTATCGATGCGGATGCGCCGGCCGGCTGGGCGGTCGCGTGCTCGGCGGCCGGCATCGGCACGCTGCTGTGGGGCTGGCATGCGCGGCTGACGAACCACGGGCGCGGCAAGCGGGAGGAGCGGCGATGACCGGCGACGCGATCGCGCTCCACGGCATCGTGCAGCGTTTCGGCGCACAGACCGTGCTCGACGGTATCGAACTGAGCGTCCCGGCCGGCGAGCGTCATGCGCTGATCGGGCCGAACGGCGCGGGCAAGTCGACGCTGTTCGGCGTGATTGCCGGCGCGCTGCGGCCGACGCGCGGACGCGTCGTCCTGCACGGCGTCGAGCTGCGCGGGCGCGGGCCGGTGGTCGCGAGCCGGCTCGGCATCGGCCGCAGTTTCCAGCAGACGAGCGCGTTCGCGCGGCTGAGCGTCTTCGACAACCTGCGCTGCGCGGTGCTGCATGCGCCGGCCGAGCGGCGGCGCTGGTGGAACCGGCTGCGCGAATCGGCGTCGGTCGATCGCGCGGCCGCGAACGTGCTGCACGACATCGGCCTCGACGCGCGGCACGACACGCCGGCCGGCGAACTCGGCTATGCGGAACAGCGCGCGCTCGATCTCGGCATCGCGCTCGCGAGCGGCGCGCGCACGCTGTTGCTCGACGAACCGACGGCCGGCATGAACCGCGACCAGGCGGCGCGGATGATCGCGCTGATCCGCGCGACGACGCAGGGCCGCACGGTGCTGATGATCGAGCACGACATGGATGCGGTGTTCGGCTTCGCCGAGCGGATCACGGTGCTCGTGCGCGGCACGGTGGTCGCGACCGGTGCGCCCGACGCGATCCGCGCGGACCCGGCCGTGCGTGCCGCCTATCTGGGCGAGGGCGCATGAGCGCGCTGCTCGACATGCGCGGCCTGCGCGCGTGGTACGGGATGCAGCCTGTGCTCGACGCCGTCGATCTCGCGCTCGCGCCGGGCGAGACGCTCGCGCTGCTCGGCCGCAACGGCTCGGGCCGCTCGACGCTCGCGAAGGCCGTGATGGGGCTCGTGCGCACCGCGGGGTCGGTGCGCATCGCCGGCGCCGAATGCGCGGGCGCGCGCACGTTCGAGATCGCGCGGCGCGGCGTGGCTTACGTCGCCGAAAGCCGCGACGTGTTTCCGCTGCTGAGCGTGCGCGACAACTTGCGGCTCGGGTTGCGCGGCGCGCATGGCGCGGCCGAACGCGCGGCGCTCGGCCGGCTGCTCGAGCGCTTTCCGCTGCTGGCGGCACGGGCGGACGTGAAGGCGGGGCGGCTGTCGGGCGGCGAACAGCAGGTGCTGGCGCTGGTGCGCGCGCTCGCGGGACGCCCGCGCGTGCTGATCGTCGACGAACCGGCCGAAGGGCTCGCGCCGCGCGCGGTCGACGAGGTCGGCGCCTGCCTCGCGGCGCTGCAGGCCGACGGCGTCGCGATCCTGCTGATCGAGCAGCGGCTGCAGCTTGCGCCGCGGCTCGCGCGGCGCGTCGCGGTGATGGGGCGCGGGCGGATCGTCTACGACGGCGCGCTCGACGGGCTCGGCGGCGACGTCGTCAGTGCATGGCTGAGCGCCGGCTGACCGCGCGCCCGCCGATTGTTCGGCTAACCCCGCCAGTCAATTCGTGTCGAGCCGCTTTATCGCCGCCGCGCGAACCGCGAAGATTGCCAGCAAGGCCGGTGCGCGGCGAAAGCAGCGACCGGCACCCATCCATCGAAAGTCTTCCGACTGAGGAATGAAATCATGAGCAAGCTGACAGGCAAGGTCGCGATCGTCACGGGCGGTTCCAAGGGAATCGGCGCCGCGATCGCCAGGGCGCTGGCCGCCGAAGGCGCGTCGGTCGTCGTCAACTACGCGAGCAGCAAGGCGGGTGCCGACGCGGTCGTGAGCGCGATCGTCGAGGCGGGCGGCCGCGCGGTCGCGGTTGGCGGCGACGTGTCGAAGGCAGCCGATGCGCAGCGCATCGTCGATACCGCGATCGACACCTATGGCCGTCTCGACGTGCTGGTCAACAATTCAGGCGTCTACGAATTCGCGCCGATCGAGGCGATCACCGAAGAGCACTACCGCCGGCAGTTCGATACGAACGTGTTCGGCGTGCTGCTGACGACGCAGGCCGCCGTCAAGCATCTCGGCGAAGGCGCGAGCATCATCAACATCAGTTCGGTGGTGACGAGCATCACGCCGCCCGCGAGCGCCGTGTACAGCGGCACCAAGGGCGCCGTCGACGCGATCACCGGCGTGCTCGCGCTCGAGCTCGGGCCGCGCAAGATCCGCGTGAATGCGATCAATCCGGGCATGATCGTGACCGAAGGCACGCACAGCGCGGGCATCATCGGTTCGGATCTCGACAAGCAGGTGCGCAGCGAGACGCCGCTCGGCCGCCTCGGCGAGCCGGACGACATCGCGTCGGTTGCCGTGTTCCTCGCATCGGACGATGCCCGCTGGCTGACCGGCGAGCGCCTCGTCGCGAGCGGCGGGCTGCACTGATCGCGCGAGTCGGCGCGCTCCTACGCGATCATCGCGAGCGCGTTCGCGCCGACATGCCAGCGCAGGCTTTCGACGACGAGTGCGTGATCGCGTTCGTCGTCGAGCCCCGCGATCGTCATCGCGCCGACGATCCCGCCGCCGGCAAGCCGCAACGGCACGCCGCCGCCGTCGAGCGCATAGTCGGCGTCCGACAATCCCTGCGACTGCAATGACCAGCCGGCACGGCGAAAGCGCGCGCCGACCTCGAGCGAACTGACGCCGAAGCGAAGCACCGTGTTCTGCCGGCGGCGGATCGCGTCGCTGTCGTCCGCGCGGCTGCCGTCCAGCGCGCAATAGAACAGCGGTGCGGCTTCGCCGACGATGCCGACCGCGATCGGCAGCCCGCGGCGCGACGCGAGATTGACCGCGATGTCGCCGAGCCGGCGCGCGACGTCGGCATCGAAGTGCGACAGCATCGGCGCCGACGCAGTGTCGCTCAAGGGCGTGGGTGCGAAGCGCGGGAAGTGGGTCGCCATGGCAGCTCCGTGTCGTCGCAAATCCGGCTCGTGCGCGCGTCCTCGGCGAGTGCCGCGCGCCAGCCGTCGATCGTTCAGCGCGTCAGCGCTTTAACGCCTGGGTGCCGCGTCGAGCATCCACTCGTGCGCGGGATCGTTCTTGAACGCCCACGCGCGGCTCGGTCCGGCCATCACGTTCAGGTAGTACAGGTTGTAGCCGTGCGGCGCGACCACCGGGTGATAGCCGCGCGGCACCATCACCACGTCGTGGTTCTCGACCGCGCACGCTTCGTCGAGGCTGCGATCGTCCGTGTACACGCGCTGGAACGCGAAGCCCTGCGGCGGATCGATCCGGTGGTAATAGGTTTCCTCGAGCGACGTTTCGTCGGGCGCCGCGTCGCGATCGTGCTTGTGCGGCGGATAGCTGCTCGAGTGGCTCGCGGGCGTGATCACTTCGACGACGAGCAGCCGGTCCGCGGCCGGGTTGTCGCCCATCAGGATGTCGCACACGTAGCGCGTGTTGGTACCTTGCCCGCGCACCGCGCGGCGCATCCGTTCGCCGTCGAGGCGCTGCACGCGCTTGTCGCCGCTCGCGTACGGCGCGGTGCACAGCGCGACCTCCGCATCGCGCGTCGCGACCAGCGTGACGGTCTTGCCGCCCGGCACGTACAGCGCGTCCGGCGACACTTCCTCGAACACGCTGTCGCGCTTGCCGAGTGCGTCGTAGGTCTCGCCGTCGACTTCGGCGCGCAGCGTGCCCGTGAGCACGACGACGCACAGTTCGCGCGTGCCCGTGTCGAGCGTTTCGGTGTCGCCGGCCTTCAGGCGCAGCGCGCGAAAGCCGACGTGTTTCCAGCCGGCCGACTCGGGCGTCACGTTGCAGATTTCGCGGTCGGCGGATGCCTTGACCAGCAGGGGGGAAATCGTCATGGCGTGAGGTTCCTCGATGAAGTGACAGGGCTTACGCGCTCAACCGGTCGACGATCGCGCGCAGCGACTCGTAGCCCTTCTTCGCATACTGATAGCTCGGCGCGACGGCCGGGTCCTGCTCGGCCTCGACGACGAGCCAGCCTTCGTAGCCGGCGTCCTTCAGCGTGCGCAGCGTCGCTTCGTAATCGAGCGCGCCGTCGCCGGGCACGGTGAAGGTGCCGTTGATCACGCCGTTCAGGAAGCTCCAGCCGCCGTTGCGCGCCTGCGTGACGACCTGCGGCCGCACGTCCTTGCAGTGCACGTGCACGACGCGCGCCACGTGCTTCTTCAGCAGTGCGACCGGATCGGCCGCGCCGCCGAAATAGGCGTGGCCCGTGTCGAACAGCAGGAACACCTTCGCGGGATCGGTCAGCGCCATCAGCCGGTCGACGTCGTCCGGCGATTCGACGTATGCGCCCATGTGATGATGGTAGGCGAGCTTGATCCCGTAGGTCTCGAGCAGGTGCGCGCCGAACGCATCGAGGCGCGCCGCGTAGCGCCGCCAGGTGTCATCGTCGACGAAGCGCGGCCGCTTCGCGACCGGCGTGTCGATGCTGCCCTGGATCGTGCCCGCGCATTCGCCGTACACCACGACCTTCACGTCGTTGAACTGCAGCTTCGTCAGGTGCGCGCGGCAGCGCTCGATTTCGGCAGCGACCGCATCGGCATCGCTCATGCCCGGCTCGACTTCCGCCAGGAAGCCCGAATACCAGCCCGACACGCACACGAGCCCGAATTCGGCGAGCTTCGCCTTCAGCTCGGGGCCCGTCTTCGGGAACTTGTTGCCGAGCTCGAAGCCGGCGTAGCCGATCTCGGCGCCTTCCTTGAGCGCCGTCTCGAGCGGCGTCTCGCCGCCGAGCGACGGCAGGTCGTCGTTCATCCACGACAGGGGATTGATACCGATGCGAACGTTCCAGCTCATGACTGCTTCCTTGGTTCGAATGTTGTTGTCGCGGGGCGGCAGGTTGATGGGGAAAGCGGGTCAGCGCCGCTGCCGGGTTTTCTCGTCGAGGTACGTCTGGTGCGCGCGTTCGACCCCGGCGCGCGCGGACACCTGCGGCACCGCGACTTCCCACCACGCGCCGCCGTCCGCGGTCGTGCGCTCGTGCGTCGTGTCGATCACGAGCACCTGGCTCGTCTTCGCCGCGCGCGCACGCTTCATTTCGCTGCGCAGCTCGCCGACGTCGCGCACGTGCACGGCTTCGGCGCCCATCGCGCGCGCATGCATCGCGAAGTCGATCGTCGAGCGTTCGCCGCCTTCCGGCACGCAGTCGTCGAGCATGTTGTTGAAGCTCGCGCCGCCGCAGTTCAACTGCAGCCGCTCGATGCAGCCGTAGCCGCGGTTGTCGAGGATCACGACGACGAGCTTGCGGCCGAGCATCACGGACGTCGCGAGTTCCGCGTTGAGCATCATGTACGAGCCGTCGCCGACGATCACGATCACTTCGCGCTCGGGCCGCGCGAGCTTCGCGCCGAGGCCGCCCGCGATCTCGTAGCCCATGCACGAGTACGCGTAGTCCATGTGGTAGTTGCCCGGCACGCCGCTGCGCCACAGCTTGTGCAGTTCGGCCGGCAGCGTACCGGCCGCGCAGACGACGAGATCGTCGCGCGCGCTGTCGCGCCCCGCGTCGGCCGCGGAGTCGCGCACCGCGCCGATCACTTCCGCGTCGTACGGCAGCGTGTCCTTCGGCACGCGCGTGGTCAGCTCGGTCACGCGCGCGTTCCACGCGGCGGCCTGATCCCGGTTCGAGGCCGTCCACGCCGGTTCCGCGCGCCAGCCCGCGAGCGCGGCCGACAGCTGGCCGAGGCCCGTGCGCGCATCGGCGATCAATTGACGGCCGCGCTTCTTGCCCGCGTCGAACGGTTGCACGTTCAGGCTCAGCAGCGTCGCATGGCCGAACAGCGCATGCGAGCCGGTCGTGAAGTCCTGCAGGCGCGTGCCGACCGCGAACACCACGTCGGCCTGCGCGGCCGCGCGGTTCGCCGCGGGCGAGCCCGTCACGCCGATCGACCCGAGGTTCAGCGGGTGGTCCCACGCGAGGCTGCCCTTGCCGGCCTGCGATTCGGCGACCGGCACGCCGTGCGTGTCGGCGAACGTGCGCAGCGCGTCCCATGCCTGGCTGTACAGCACGCCGCCGCCGGCGACGATCAGCGGTTTCTTCGCGGCCTTCAGCACGTCGAGCGCATCGGCGAGTTCGAGCGCGTCGGCCGGCGGCCGGCGCATCCGGATCACCGGCGGCGCGAAGAAGTCCTCCGGCCAGTCGTACGCGAAAGTCTGCACGTCCTGCGGCAGCGCGAGGCACACGGGCCCGCACTGCGCCGGGTCGGTCATCACCTGGATCGCGCGCGGCAGCGCGACGAGCAGTTGCTCGGGCGACGTGATCCGGTCGAAGTAGCGCGTCACCGGCCGGAAGCAGTCGTTCGCGCTGACGTCGCCCTGTTCGAAATCCTCGACTTGCTGCAGCACCGGGTCGGGCAGCCGCGACACGAACACGTCGCCGGGCAGCAGCAACAGCGGCAGCCGGCCGACGTGCGCGAGCGCGGCGGAGGTCAACATGTTGGTGGCGCCGGGGCCGATGCTCGACGTCGCGGCCATCATCCGCTGGCGGAAATTCGCTTTCGCGAACGCGACGGCCGCATTCGCCATCCCTTGCTCGTTGTGCGCGCGGAACGTCGGCAGCCGGTCCTTCTCGGCATGCAGCGCTTCGCCGAGCCCGGCCACGTTGCCGTGGCCGAAGATCGCGAACACGCCGCCGCAGTACGGCAGGATCTCGGTGCGGCCGTCCGGCTGGACGACTTCGGCGCGCAGGGCGGCCAGGTAGCGCACGAGCGCCTGGCTGACGGTCAGTCTCACGGTGGTGGTCATCGTCTGTCGATCAAGAGGAGTCGGGTGGTCATCACGGGCATCGGCATCAGGCCGCGGCGGCGGCGCGCGCGGCAGCGGCGGCGGCACGGCGGCCGAGCCACGCGTCGACCAACTGCGCGAAATTGCCGGCCACTTCATCGATCAGCGCCTGGTCGTCGATCCGGCCGGCGAGCCACTGCAGCGACGCATCGGCCCACAGCGTGCGGCCGACCATGAAGCCCTTGACGATCGGGTTGGTCGCCGAGCGGAAGCTGTCGACGAGGTATTGCAGCGGCTGGTTCAGCCCGAGGATCACGGCGCCACGGCAGTGCGGGTCGCGCTCGGCCACCAGTGTCTCGAGCCGCGCCCAGCCGTCGGCGCTCATCGGCGCGAGCTTCCACCACTCGGGCAGCACGCCGAGGTTGTAGAAGCGCGCGACCGTGCGCAGCACCGCGTCGTCCTCGGTGCCGGCCGGCGTGACCGCGCGCGGCGGAATGATTTCCAGCAGCAGCTCGTTGCCGCTCGCACGCGTGGCTTCCCACAGCTCCAGCACGCGCTGCTCCTGAGCGACGCGCAGGTCGACGTCGTCGTCGGGGTGGTAGTGGACGAGGCACTTCACGACCTGTTCGGTCGGCCAGTGCGTGAGCGACGAGCCGACCGAGCGCGTGTCGTCGAAGCACAGCGGCCGCGAGCCGGGCAGCTCGACCGGGCGGCCGACCCACCAGCCGCGGCCGGTGGCCGACGCGAGCGCGTCGCTGCCGTATGCGCCGCCGTCGATCAGCACGCCGACATGGCCTTCGATATGGCGATCGCGCTCGACCTGTTCGGCCGCGCGCACGAGCAGGCGCTTCAGCGTCTTGATCCGCGCTTCGTCCGCGCCGGCCTGCACCGCGAGTTCGTAGAACTGGCTGCGATGGTCGAACGCCATCACGCACAGGTCGTCCCATGCGCGGCGCGGCACCGTCACGCGATGCAGGTGCGCGAGCGTGCGATCGGCGTCCACCTGCGGATTGCGGCTGCCGCCGAACCAGTGTTCGAGTTCGGCCGGTGTCGGCATCGCGGCCGAGCACGCGTGGCGCGACACGACGATCGCGCCGCACGCATTCGCGATGCGCGTCGATTCGGCCCAGTCGCGCCCGCGCAGCAGCCCGGACAGCAGGCCCGACAGGAACGCGTCGCCCGCGCCGAGCACGTTCAGTACGTCGACGCGTTCGCCGTGGAAGGTCGGCGCATCCTCGATGCGCGCGGGGATGTCGCCCTCGATCACGCAGCAGCCGAGCGCGCCGCGCTTGACCACCAGCGCCGCGCCGCTCGCGCGGCGCACGGCCTGCAGCGACGCGATCAGGTCGTGCGGCACGCCGCCCGCGATCAGGAATTCCTCCTCGGTGCCGACCAGCAGGTCGAACTCGCCGAGCACCTGCTGCAGTTGCCGCGTGACCTGCGCGTCCGGCACGTAGCGGTTCTCGCCCGCGCCGCGCGCGGTCAGCCCCCACAGCACCGGCCGGTAGTCGATGTCGAGGATCCGCACGACGCCGTGGCGGCGCGCGTAGCCGAGCGCGGTCAGCGACGCCTCGCGGGTGCCCGGCGTCGACAGATGGGTGCCGGTGATCGCGAGCGCGCGGCAGCCGGCGATGAAGTCCTCGCGGATCTCGTCGGCGCGCACGGCCATGTCCGCGCAGTTCTCGCGCACGAACAGCAGCGGGAACGTGTCGCGATCCTTCAGCCCGAGCAGCACCAGCGCGGTCAGGCGTTCCGGATCGGTCTGCAGCTCGCTCGTGTCGCAGCCTTCGCGCTCGAGCGTCTCGCGCACGAAGCGGCCCATCTGCTCGTCGCCGACGCGCGAGATCATCGCGGTCTTCAGCCCGAGCCGGGCGACGCCGAACGCGACGTTGCCGGACGAGCCGCCGAGGTACATCTGGAAGCTGCGCGCGTCTTCGAGGCGGCTGCCGTACTGTTGCGCGTAAAGGTCCACGGCGACGCGGCCGAGGCAGGCGAGATCGATGGGGCGGTCAGTCGGAAAGTTCAACGGGCTCATATCACGTATCACGCTCGCGGCCGGCGTTCGACCCTGCCGGCAGATTGAGGGACCGATCCCGCGACGGCTGTCCGTCACGTGCGCGGCATGACACGAGTGCGCCTGCCGCAAGGAATCGGGCTACGGAACGGAGTCTAGACTTTTTGGAAATCCAGTTCCCTAGGTGAAATCACGTAGAAATAAATTTCCAAATTTTCGAGGAAGTGATCTACAGTTTCATCCGGATGCTTCAGTCCGAATCGGATTCGATCGGACTCGGCCCGGCGGCGCGCAACGCGCCGCTTTCCGCCCCCCGGAGATGAGGAGACAGAGTGATCATGAAGACCAAGCTGATGGCCGCCGCGGCCGCCGCAATCCTGGCCATGCCGGTCGCGCATGCCGAGAAGATCGGCGTGACGATGGCATCGTTCGACGACACGTTCCTGACGATCCTGCGCAACAGCATCAGCGATGCGGCGAAGAAGGACGGCGCGACCGTGCAGATCGAGGACGGCGGCAACGACGTCGGCAAGCAGTTGAGCCAGGTCCAGAACATGATCGCGCAGAAGGTTGACGCGATCATCGTGAACGCGGTCGACACCGACGCGACGCCGAAGATCACGAAGATGGCGACCGCCGCGAAGATTCCGCTCGTCTACGTGAACCGCAAGCCGGTCGATTTCGACAAGCTGCCGACAGGCGTCGCGGTGGTCGCGTCCGACGAGAAACAGTCGGGCACGCTGCAGGCGCGCCAGGTGTGCAAGCTGCTCGGCGGCAAGGGCGACATCCTCGTGCTGATGGGCGAGCTGTCCAACGAGTCGGCCCGCGCGCGCACCAAGGACATCGAGGACGTGATCGCGACCAAGGACTGTTCCGGCATGAAGATCGTCGACAAGCGCGAAGGCAAGTGGAGCCGCACGCAGGGCCAGGACATCACGATGAACTGGCTGAGCTCCGGGACGAAGTTCGACGCGATCGTGTCGAACAACGACGAAATGGCGATCGGCGCGATCAATGCGCTGAAGGCCGCGCGCAAGTGGACGCCGAAGACGGTCGTCGCGGGCATCGACGCGACGCCGGACGGGCTCGCGTCGATGAAGAGCGGCGACCTGAAGGTGTCCGTGTACCAGAACGCGGCCGGGCAGGGCACGCAGGCCGTCGCGGCCGCGCTCAAGCTCGCGAAGAAACAGCCCGTCGACCGCTTCGTGAACGTGCCGTTCGAGCTCGTCACGCCGGAGAACATGAACCAGTACGCGAAGCACTGACCGGTTTTTCCGCAGAACTGCGCGGGCCCGGCGCGTCCGGGTTCGCGTGTGACTTTCGAGGAACGTCCATGTTTACAGCCAGGATGGCGCGCTCGATGGCCAGCGAAAGCGCGCCGGCCGCCTCGTTCGCCGCACCGGGTTCGCCCGGTGCGCCCGGTTCCGATTGCCTGCTCGAGGTGCGCGGCGTCGGCAAGTCGTTTCCCGGCGTCGTCGCGCTCGACGGCGTGCAGTTCCGCGTGCGCCGCGGCACCGTGCATGCGCTGATGGGCGAGAACGGCGCCGGCAAGTCGACGCTGATGAAGATCATCGCCGGCGTCTACACGCCCGACCAGGGCGAGATCCTGATCAACGGCGAGCCAGTCGTGCTGAACGGCCCGCTCGACGCGCTCGATCGCGGGATCGCGATGATCCACCAGGAACTCAACCTGATGCCGTACATGACGGTCGCGGAGAACATCTGGATCCGCCGCGAACCGAAGAACCGTTTCGGCCTGATCGATCACGCCGAGCTGCGCCGCCGCACCGCCGCGTTGTTCGAACGGCTGTCGATCGACATCGATCCGGAAGCCGACGTGCGCACGCTGACGGTCGCGAGCCGCCAGATGGTCGAGATCGCGAAGGCCGTGTCGTTCGACTCCGACGTGCTGATCATGGACGAGCCGACCTCCGCGCTGACCGACAAGGAGGTCACCCACCTGTTCCGCATCATTCGCCAGCTGCGCGAGCAGGGCAAGGGCATCGTCTACATCACGCACAAGATGAACGAGCTGTTCGAGATCGCCGACGAGTTCTCGGTGTTCCGCGACGGCAAGTACATCGGCACGCACGCGTCGACCGACGTCACGCGCGACGACATCATCCGGATGATGGTCGGCCGCGAGATCACGCAGATGTTCCCGAAGGAAGAGGTGCCGATCGGCGACGTCGTGCTGGCCGTGAAGAACCTCGGCGTCGACGGCGTGTTCCGCGACGTCAGCTTCGAGCTGCGCGCGGGCGAGATCCTCGGCGTCGCGGGCCTCGTCGGTTCGGGGCGCTCGAACGTCGCGGAGGCGCTGTTCGGCGTCGTGCCGGCCACCTCGGGCGAGATCCTGATCGACGGCAAGCCGGTGCGCATCGCCACGCCCGCGCAGGCGATGAAGCACGGGATGGCGTTCCTCACCGAGGACCGCAAGGACACCGGCTGCTTCCTGAATCTCGACCTGCTCGCGAACATGGAAGCGGCGGTGCTCAGCAACCGCTACGTGAAGTTCAATTTCGTGCGGCAGGCGCAACTGAAACGCGACTGCGAGGAAATGAGCCGGATGCTGCGCGTGAAGACGCCCGGGCTGCACGAGGAAATCCAGAACCTGTCGGGCGGCAACCAGCAGAAGGTGCTGATCGGCCGCTGGCTGCTGACGCAGCCGCGCATCCTGATCCTCGACGAGCCGACGCGCGGGATCGACGTCGGCGCGAAGGCCGAGATCCACCGGCTCGTCAGCGCGCTCGCCGGCAAGGGTGTCGCGGTGCTGATGATCTCGTCGGAAATGCCGGAAGTGCTCGGCATGAGCGACCGCGTGATGGTGATGCACGAAGGCCGGATGACCGGCATCGTCGAACGCAAGGACGCCGACCAGGTCCGCATCATGGACCTGGCCTCGCGCTGAGCCGCAACAAGCATGGAGACAACTGAAATGGGCAACCTGAATCCGGTCGCGGACGCGCAGTCCATGACGATCAAGACGCGGCACGCGAAGTGGCCGCCCGAACTGAGCATCTTCCTGGTGCTGGTGGGCATCAGCCTGTTCTTCGAGGTGATCGGCTGGGTCGTCGTCGGCCAGAGCTTCCTGTTCAACGCGGAGCGGCTCGAGATCATCGTGCTGCAGATGGCCGTGATCGGCATCATCGCGGTCGGCGTGAACCTCGTGATCATCACCAGCGGGATCGACCTGTCGTCGGGGTCGGTCGTCGCCGCGGCGGCCGTCGTGTCGGCCAGCCTCGCGCAGGTGTCCGATTTTCCGCGCGCGGTGTTCCCGCACCTGACCGACCTGCCGGTCATCTGGCCGGTGCTGGCGGGCGTGTGCGTCGGGCTGCTGGTCGGCCTCCTGAACGGCTCGCTGATCGCGCTGACGGGGATCCCGCCGTTCATCGCGACGCTCGGCACGATGGTCGCCGCGCGCGGTTTCGCGAAGTGGTTCACCAACGGGATGCCGGTGTCGATGCTGACCGACCCGTTCGCGGCGATCGGCTCGGGTGCGAACCCGGTGATCATCTTCCTGGTGGTGGCCGCGATCTTCCACGTCGTGCTGCGCTACACGCGCTTCGGCAAGTACACCTATGCGATCGGCGCGAACCGCCACGCGGCCGTCGTGTCGGGCATCAACGTCACGCGTCACCTGGTGTTCGTCTATGCGATCGCGGGCCTCCTGAGCGGGATCGCCGGCACCGTGACGGCCGCGCGTGCGATCTCCGGCCAGTCGGGCATGGGCGTGATGTACGAGCTCGACGCGATCGCGGCGGTCGTGATCGGCGGCACGTCGCTGTCGGGCGGCCTCGGGCGCGTGACGGGCACCGTGATCGGCGTGCTGATCCTCGGCGTGATGACGTCGGGCTTCACGTTCATCCGGATCGACGCGTACTACCAGGAGATGGTCAAGGGCGCGATCATCGTCGCGGCCGTGATCGCCGACCAGTACCGCAACAAGAAGTCCCGCCGCTGACCTGCCGCGACCGAACACGAAACCGCCCGGGAAGAAGATGAAGATCGCTCTGGATCCCTACATGATTCGCCACCTGCCGCTCGACCGCCTGCCGTATGCGGTCGCCGAACTCGGCTACGACCAGATCGAGCTGTCGCCGCGCAGCGACTTTCTCGACTGGTGGGTGATGCCGCGTGCGACGCGCGAGCGCATGGCCGCGTTCCGGCAGGCGCTGCGCGCGAGCGGCGTGGGCCTCGCGTCGTTGCAGCCGATGTACCGCTGGGCCAGCCCGTTCGAGGACGAGCGGCAATGGGCGGTGCGCTGCTGGAAGAAGGCGATCGAGGTTGCGCTCGAGATGGAGTGCACGCTGATGGTGTCGGAGTTCGGGCGCGGCGCGTCGCCGGAGCGCTCGGTCGGCGAGCGGCCGGGCGCGAACCCGAAGGAGCTGTGCGAGGCCGCATGGTTCCGTTCGATGGACGCGCTGCTGCCGATCCTCGAGCGCGAACGCATCGTGCTGTCGGTCGAACCGCATCCGGAGGACTGGATCGAGCAGCTGCAGCCGGCGATCGACATCGTCACGAACATCGGCTCGCCGTCGCTGAAGCTGTCGTACATCGCGCCGCACACGTTCTACTACGGCGACGACATGGCCGCGATGATCGCGCAGGCCGCGCCGATCCTCGCGCATGTGCGGGTGGCCGACACCTTCGACCACCGCAAGAGCAGCCAGCTGCGCTACATCGTGAACCCGCCCGGCTCGAACCAGATCCGCGTGCACCAGCATCTCGATATCGGGCAGGGCGAGATCGACTGGGACATGTTCTTCGGCGCGCTCGGCGAGGCCGGCTTCGACGGCGTGATGTCGTCGTGCGTGTTCGCGTGGGAGGACCGCGCGGAAGCGTCGTCGCGCTACATGCGCGAGACGATCCGGCGCTACGTCGAGCGCCATTTCGCGCGCGCGGCGGCGCGCTGACTCATGACTGACCGGCGCGGCACGGGCCGCGCCGTTGATGAACGACAGACTGGAGATATCCGGATGACCTTGCAAATCGGCGTGATCGGCTGCGGCGCGATCGGCCAGGACCATATCCGCAGGCTCACGCGCACGCTGTCCGGCGCGCGCGTGGTGGCCGTCAACGACATCGATCCGCAGCAGGCGCGCGATGCGGTGACGAAGTACGGGCTCGACGCGGAAATCTACGGCGACGGCCACGAAGTGGTCGCGGCCGCCGCCGTGCAGGCCGTGCTCGTCACGTCGTGGGGGCCGACGCACGAAGCGTTCGTGCTCGACGCGATCGCGCACGGCAAGCCGGTGTTCTGCGAGAAGCCGCTCGCGGTGACGGCGGAAGGCTGCATGCGGATCGTCGAGGCCGAGGTCGCGCACGGCCGCCGGCTCGTGCAGGTCGGCTTCATGCGGCCATACGACGAAGGCTATCGCGCACTCAAGCGCGTGATCGACAGCGGCGAGATCGGTGCGCCGCTGATGCTGCATTGCGCGCACCGCAACCAGTCGGTCGGCGAGCGCTACACGACCGACATGGCGATCACCGACACGCTGATCCACGAGCTCGACGTGCTGCGCTGGCTGCTCGGCGAGGACTATGCGAGCGCGCAGGTCGTCTATCCGAAGAAGACGCGCCACGCGAGCGCGCATCTCGCCGATCCGCAGATCGTGCTGCTCGAAACCGCGAGCGGCGTGCGCATCGACGTCGAGATCTTCGTCAACTGCCAGTACGGCTACGACATCCAGTGCGAGGTGGTCGGCGAGAACGGCATCGCGAAGCTGCCCGATCCGCCGGCCGTCGGGCTCAAGCACGCGGCGCGGCAGTCGGTCGAGATCATGACCGACTGGAAGGAGCGCTTCATCGCGTCGTACGACGTCGAGCTGCAGGCATTCATCGACGGCGTGCGGCAGGGCGCGCTGACCGGCCCGTCCGCGTGGGACGGCTATGCGGCGGCGGTCGCGGCCGACGCCTGCGTGCGCGCGCAAAAGAGCGGGGCGGTCGAACCGATCGCGATGGCCGAACGCCCGGCGTTCTATCGCGGTTGACCCGCGGCCGCGCGCCGCTTTCCTGCCGGACTGACCGACATGACCATGAAGATTGGCTGCGCGCCCTGCTGCTGGGGCGTCGACGACGTGAACAACCCGCACCTGCCGCCCTGGCGGCACGTGCTCGCCGAGGCCGCGCAGGCCGGCTACTCGGGCATCGAGCTCGGGCCCTACGGCTATATTCCGCTCGACCTGGACGTGGTGAGCGCCGAGCTCGAGCGGCAGCGCCTGAGCATGACCGCCGGCACGATCTTCGACGACCTGGTGTCGCCGGAGAACTTGCCGAACCTGCTGCGCCAGACGCGCGAGATCTGCGCGCTGATCACGCGGCTGCCGAAGCTGCCGACGCAGCACGGCCAGCGTTACGCGGGGCCGTACCTGGTCGTGATGGACTGGGGGCACGAGGAACGAGACTACGCGGCCGGCCACGCCGATCGCGCGCCGCGGCTGTCCGACGAGCGCTGGGCGGGCATGGTCGATCATATCCGCCAGGTCGCGACCGTCGCGCGCGACGAATTCGGCGTGCGTGCGGTGATCCATCCGCATGCGGGCGGCTACATCGAGTTCGCGGACGAGATCGACCGGATCGTCGCCGACATCGCGGCCGACACGGCGGGCCTGTGTCTCGACACCGGCCACCTGTACTACTCGGGGATGGATCCCGAGACGTGGCTGCGCCGGCATGCGGCGCGGCTCGACTACGTGCATTTCAAGGATATCGACGCGGCCGTGTACGACGCGGTGATGGGCGAGCACATCGCGTTCTTCGCGGCCTGCGCGCGCGGCGTGATGTGCCCGATCGGCAATGGCGTGCTCGACTACCGCGCGATTCGCCGCGCGCTCGACGACATCGGCTATGCCGGCACCATCACGATCGAACAGGAGCGCGATCCGCGCAACGCCGGCACGAGCCTGCGCGACGTCGCGGCGAGCCGCGCGTTTCTCGCATCGGCCGGATTCGCGTGAGCGACCGACGGCTCGCGCCTCTGAACACACGATGAAAACCTGAATACGGACAGGAACACGACAATCATGATCGACGGACAGATTCTGCTAGGACATTCGATTCCCTGGGGCATGGTCGGCGGCGGGCTCGGCAGCCAGATCGGCTACAGCCACCGGTCGGCCGCGTTGCGCGACGGCAGCTTCCAGCTGGTCGCCGGCGCATTCGATATCGATGCCGAGCGCGGCCGGCAATTCGGCGTGAAGCTCGGCGTCGACGCCGGGCGCTGCTATCCCGACTACCGGACGATGTTCGAGGCCGAGGCGAAGCGCGCCGACGGCATTCGCGCGGTGTCGATCGCGACGCCGAACAACACGCACTTCGAGATCTGCCGCGCGGCGCTGAACGCGGGGCTGCACGTGGTCTGCGAGAAGCCGCTGTGCTTCACGACCGAGGAGGCCGAGGCGCTGCAGCGGCTGTCGGTCGAGAAGAACCGCATCGTCGGCGTCGCGTACGGCTATTCAGGTCACCAGATGATCGAGCAGGCGCGCGAGATGATCGCGCGCGGCGATCTGGGCGAGATCCGCATCGTGCAGATGCAGTTCGCGCACGGGTTTCACAGCGAGGGCGTCGAGGCCGCGAGCGCGGCCGCACGCTGGCGCGTCGACCCGAAGTTCGCGGGCCCGAGCTACGTGCTCGGCGACATCGGCACGCACCCGCTGTACATCTCGGAAGTGATGGCGCCCGAGCTGAAGATCCGCCGGCTGATGTGCTCGCGGCAAAGCTTCGTGAAGAGCCGCGCGCCACTCGAGGACAACGCGTTCACGATCATGGAATACGACACCGGCGCGATCGGCTACGTGTGGTCGAGCGCGGTGAACGCGGGTTCGATGCACGGGCAGAAGGTGCGCGTGATCGGCTCGAAGGCGAGCGTCGAATGGTGGGACGAGCATCCGAACCAGTTGCGCTACGAGATCCAGGGGCAGCCCGCGCAGGTGCTCGATCGCGGAATGGGCTATCTGCATCCGCACGCATTGCGCGAAGACCGCATCGGCGCCGGGCATCCGGAAGGGTTGTTCGAAGCGTGGTCGAACCTCTATGCGCGCTTCGCGCTCGCGATGGACGCGGCCGATCGCGGCGACGCGCAAGCGTTGCAGCAGATCCGCTTTCCGGACGTCCACGCGGGCGTCGAAGGCGTGCGGTGGGTCGAGAACTGCGTGCGGTCCGCCGATGCCGGCGGCGTGTGGGTCGACTATCGTTGAGCCAGGGCCGGCCGATGCGCGGTGTCGGCCGGCGGCCTCGGGCGTCGGCGTTCACGTCGGTAGACACCCTAATCTTTACGGCACGGCGAGAGCGATGGAAAATCGTTTCCAGAATCGCCGTGGAGCGTGTGCAGGTGATGATCGAGCGCGTGGGAGCGAGCGTGCGGCACGGGCCGTGCCGCAAACGTGATTAAATTCGCCCTTCATGCATGTATCCAGGGGAGTCCCGGGCCGCGCCCGTCAGCCGCGCGCGCATCGGGGCCGTCAACTTCGCGCCATCCGATGAGTTCATCCGAGAATCCTCCCGCCACCGTCGAACAGTTCCTGCAGCATCTGACGCAGGAGTACGACGGCCTCAGCAACCGCCTGAAGGTGATTGCGCGTCATGTGGAAACGCATCGGGACCAGCTTGGCCTCGAAGGCATCCAGTCGCTCGCGGAGGCGTGCGGGGTCCAGCCGTCGGCCGTCGTGCGGTTCGCGAAGCATTTCGGCTTTTCCGGCTTCTCCGAGATGCAGCGATTGTTCCGCGAGGGCCTGGCCCAGCAGATCGCGCCGGGCCGTGCGTACAACCTGCGATTGCGCGACGTGATCGACGCGGGCTCGTCGAGCCTGCAGCCCGAACAGATCGCCGACGAATTCATCAAGGGCAGCATTGCCGGGATGCAGCAGCTGCGGCAGACGCTCGACCCGCAGGCGCTCGCGCAGGCCGTCGACCTGCTCGCCGACACGCAGGCGATCTGGATCGCCGGCTCGCGCCGCGCGTTTCCGATCGCCGTGTATCTCGACTATGCGCTGCAGCACACCGACAAGCGCATCGGCCTGTTCAGCGCGCTCGGCAGCATGCATCTCGGGCAGATCCGGTCGGTGCGCGAGGGCGACGTGATGATCGTGATCTCGTTCATGCCGTATGCGGAAGAGACGGTGCAGGTCGCGCAGCAGGCCGTGCAGCGCGGCGCGCGCCTGATCGCGATCACCGACAGCCGGATGAGCCCGCTCGCGCGGGAGGCCGAGGTGACGCTGATGGTGCAGGACAGCGCGACGTTCGGGTTCCGCGCGCTGACCGCGACGATGGGCCTCGCGCAGAGCCTGTTCGTGGCGCTCGCCTACCGGCTCGAACTGTCGTACCTGCCGACCGCCGACGGCGCGCACGACACGAAGGCCGGCTGACGCCGGCCTTCCGTGTGCCTGCCGCCCGCGGGATCGACCGGCGGGCGGCGTACCGGCAACGCTTACTTCGCGGTCGGCATCGCGAACTCGGCACCCTTGCCGATGCTCGACGACCAGCGCTGCATCACCGACTTCTGGCGCGTATAGAAGCGCACGCCTTCCTCGCCGTACGCATGCATGTCGCCGAACAGGCTCTTCTTCCAGCCGCCGAAGCCGTGCCATGCCATCGGCACCGGGATCGGCACGTTGATGCCGACCATGCCGACCTGGATGCGCCGCGCGAATTCGCGCGCGATGCCGCCGTCGCTCGTGAAGCACGCGACGCCGTTGCCGAACTCGTGCGCGTTGATCAGGTCGACCGCTGCGCCGAAGTCCTTCACGCGCACGCAGCCGAGCACGGGCCCGAAGATTTCTTCCTTGTAGATGCGCATGTCGGGCGTCACGTGATCGAACAGCGTGCCGCCGGTGAAGAAGCCTTCCTCGCGGCCCGGCACGCGCAGCCCGCGGCCGTCGACCACCAGTTGGGCGCCTTCGCCGACGCCTTGCTCGATATAGCCTTCGATGCGCTTCAGCGCGTCGCCGGTGACGATCGGACCCATCTCCACTTCCGGCGACATCCCGTCGCCGATCACCAGCTTGCGCGCGCGCTCGGCGACCGCCGGCACGATCCGGTCGGCCACGTCGCCGACCAGCACCGCGATGCTGATCGCCATGCAGCGTTCGCCGGCCGAGCCGTACGCGGCGCCGATCAGCGCGTCGACCGCCTGCTCGATGTTCGCGTCGGGCATCACGACGAGGTGGTTCTTCGCGCCGCCGAGCGCCTGCACGCGCTTGCCCGACTGCACCGCGCGCTGCTGCACGTAGGCCGCGATCGGCGTCGAGCCGACGAAGCTGACGGCCTGCACGTCCGGATGGTCGAGCAGCGCGTCGACCGCACCCTTGTCGCCCTGCACGACGTTGAACACGCCGGCGGGCAGGCCGGCCTGCGTGAGCAGGTCGGCCATGAACAGCGCCGCCGACGGGTCGCGTTCGCTCGGCTTCAGCACGAACGTGTTGCCCGTCGCGAGCGCGACCGGGAACATCCAGCACGGCACCATGCACGGGAAGTTGAACGGCGTGATCCCGGCGACGACGCCGAGCGGCTGGCGCATCGTCCAGTTGTCGATGCCGGTGCTGACCTGGTCGGTGAAGTCGCCCTTCAGCAGTTGCGGCACGCCGCATGCGAATTCGACGATGTCGATGCCGCGTGCGACTTCGCCCTGCGCGTCGGAGAACACCTTGCCGTGCTCGGCCGTGATGATCGCCGCGAGCGTGTCGCGGTGCTCGTTCATCAGCTGCAGGAAGCGGTGCAGCACGCGTGCGCGGCGGATCGGCGGCGTCGCGGCCCAGGCCGGGAAGGCGGCGTGGGCGGATGCGACGGCCTGCTGCACTTCGTCGTCGCCGGCGAGCGCGACGCGGCGCACCGCGCGGCCGAGCGCCGGGTTGAGGACGTCCTGGAAGCGGCCGCTGCGGCCGGCGACGGGCGCGCCGTCGACATAGTGGCCGACGTCGGCATCGGACGCGTAGGCGGGAACCGGGTTCATCGTGTCTCCTGAGGATCGGTGGGTGGACGGAACCTAGTCTAGGCAAAGCGGCGGGGCGGGAGAAGGCCGCGCAGCTTGATTCACTGTTCAGAATTCTGAATAATCAGTGGATGAATCAGCAAAATGTCCAGGCGCTTTGGCCGCATATCCACTCGCTGACGGTACTGGCCGCGGCAGGCAGTTTCACGGCCGCCGCGCAGCGGCTCGGCATCAGCAAGGCCGCGATGAGCCAGCGCATCGCCGATCTCGAGAAGGCGGCCGGCGTGCCGCTCGTGCGGCGCACGACGCGCAGCGTGCGGCTCACGGACGCGGGGCAGACGCTGGTCGACAGCACGCGCGACGCGTTCGAGTCGATCGGCCAGCACTTCGCGCGCGTGAAGGACCTGGCCGGCGAGCCGCGCGGGCTGCTGCGCGTGACGGTGCCCGTCGCGCTCGGGCGCCAGCAGGTCGTGCCGCACCTGCCCGATTTCCTGCGGCAGCATCCGGGCGTGCATATCGAACTCGACCTGTCCGACCGGCTGCATTCGCTGACGCAGGAGGGCTTCGACCTCGCGATTCGCCATACGACGACCGCGCCGCAAACCCACGTCGCGTGGAAGCTGTGCGACACGCGCTCGCTGCTGGTCGCGAGCCGCGACTACCTCGACGCGCGCGGCGCGCCGCGCCACCCGAGCGAACTCGTCGACCACAGCTGCCTGTGCTACCTGCGCGACAACGAACCGGCCGCCTGGAGTTTCGAGCCGGACGGCCGGCGGCGCCAGCGTGTCAGCGTGCCGGTGCGCGGCAGCTTCGCGGCCAACAACAGCGAGGCGATGCGCGAGGCCGCGCTCGGCGGGCTCGGCATCGCGCTGCTGCCGGATTTCAGCGCGCAGCGCGATCTCGACGCCGGCCGGCTCGTCGCGCTGCTCGACGGCTGGCGGCCGTCGGGCGCGTTCGGCGACCACATCTTCGCGATCCGGCCGTACAGCCCGGTCGTGCCGAGCGCGGTGCGCGCGCTCGTGCGGCACCTGCGCGAGCGGCTGGCGGGCGGTTTCTCGGGCGCCTGACGGGCGAGCGCGGGTGCGCCGCGCCGCACGGCCGGGTCCTGGCCGCGCGGGCAGGGGTGGCCGCGCTGCGGTAAAATCGCCGCTTCCTCCCGCGCCCGTGTGGCGCGTCATTCGAAGGTCGACAGCCGATGCAGATTCACAAGGAAGTGGACGCGCGCGGGCTCAATTGCCCGTTGCCGATCCTGCGCGCCAAGAAAGCGCTCGCCGATATGGAGAGCGGGCAGATCCTCAAGGTGCTCGCGACCGATCCGGGTTCGCAGCGCGATTTCGCCGCGTTCGCGAAGCAGACGGGCAACGAGATCGTCGAAGTGACGACCCAGGACAAGACCTTCGTGTTCCTGATGCGCCGCCGCTGACGGCCCGCATCGCGCGCCGCTTGCGGCCCCGAGCGCCTCTGGCGTTCCTGACAATTCTTAAACCTCGTCGCACGGCCGGCTGCGTATACTGACCCGGCCGGTCGTCCGTCTCGGATGGATGCACCGGCCACGGTACGTCATACGAGGCGGGCACGGGGGCCATGCCTGACGCTACCGTCGTACAAACGGGGAGAGGACATGTCCTTCAGACCAGGGACCATTCGAAGTCCGTCCGCAGCGGAATGCATTGCGCCCGCACGCGCGGCGGGGTTGAGCCGGATCGAGCTCGACCCGCAACAGGATCGCCACGCGCGTGCCGCACTGGAGGCGTATGCCGATTCGGCGGCGGCCGAGATGCCGTGGCTGGCCGAATCGCTCGACGAACGGCTGCGCGGCGCCGCGCAGGACGACGGCGCGGGCTTCACGTATTGCGGTGCGACGATCGAGCGCGTGTTCGATCTCGCCCATGCGTGGGCGGCGAACCAACCCGACTACGCGGCGCCGGCGTGGGAGCGTGTGCGCGGCCAGCTGGAGCGCATGCTGCAGCAGCCGATGCCGGGGCAGCCCATGCTGCGCCACGTGCCGACCGACGAGCTGGCCGAGCCGGTGGCCGGCATGGCGAGTGCCGGCTAGGCGCGAGATCCTGCGACGGGAAGGATTATTCGAATAAAGGACCGTAGTCTTCGCAATTTCTTGGCGAATTTCATACTACTATGATGAAATCGCCGGTTCGTCCGTGCCCCGTTTTTGAGATATTTTGCCGGGGTGCCGTGTCGCGCAGGTTGCGCACGCGGCAAACGACGGCTCGCCGGCCGGTGTCGGGCGCAGCGTGCGTTGCGCTGCGGGGTGAGCGCGGGGAGCTGAACTGGACGAATCGATTTCGATTTGCGGGGTGCTATGAGAATTGCTGTACTGGATGACGATCCGGCCCAGACGGATTTCGTCAGTCAAACGCTGACGGCCGCCGGCCACACGTGCTATGCGTTCAAGGAAGGCAAGGCCCTGAAGAAGCGTCTGCAGCGCGAGACGTTCGATCTGCTCGTGCTCGACTGGAACGTGCCTGACATGTCCGGCGAGGAAGTGCTCAAGTGGGTGCGTGCGAACCAGACCGAGCACAGCCTGCCGATCATCTTCATGACGAGCCGCGACGACGAGGCGGGGATCACGCAGATTCTCAACGCCGGCGCCGACGACTACGTGGTCAAGCCCGTGTCGGGCCCGATCCTGCGCGCGCGCATCGGCTCGCTGCTGCGCCGTGCGTACCCGGTCAACGCGGAGGCGACCGTTCGCGAGTTCGACCAGTTCCGCTTCGACGTGAACCTGAAGCAGGCGTACGTCGGCGACAAGGCCGTGAGTCTCACGCAGAAGGAATTCGAGCTCGCGCTGCTGCTGTTCCAGCATCTCGACCGGCCGCTGTCGCGCGCGCACATTCTCGATCTCGTGTGGAAGCAGGCGACCGACATTCCGTCGCGCACGATGGACACGCACATCTCGATGCTGCGCACGAAGCTCGGCCTGCGGCCGGAAAACGGCTATCGCCTCGCACCGATCTACGGCTACGGCTATCGGCTCGAGCGGGTCGGCCAGGGAGAACCGGAGTGACCCAGCGAATCACGCAGCGAACGGCGAGCTTGCGCACGGCGGCATTGCACGCGGCGTGCGCGGTCGCGTTTGCGTTCGCGGCGCAGCAGGCCGGCGCGCAGCCGCCCGCTGCCGTGGGCAAGACGGTCGTCTACCGCACGCATGCCGGCGACACGCTGTACGACGTCGCCGCGCGCTACCTGCAAGGTCCGGACGACTGGCAGCTGCTGCAACAGATCAACGGCGTGCCCGCGCCGAAGCACCTGCAGCCCGGCGTCGCGCTGAAGCTGCCGGTCGCGCGGTTGCGCAAGGAAAAGCTGACCGCGCGCGTCGTCGCGGTGCAGGGCACGGCCGAGCGCGCGTCCGGCGATGCCTACGCACCGCTCGTGAACGATGCGACGCTCACCGAGGGCGACCGCGTGCGCACCGGCGCGAACGGCTTCTTGACGCTCGAACTGGCCGACGGCACGCACATGAGCCTGCCGCCCGACAGCCAGCTCGACCTGAAGACTTTGCGCCGCACCGTGCTGACCGGCACGCTCGACCGCGAGTTCGAGCTCACGCGCGGCTCGGTCGACAGCGAAGTCACACATCTGAAGAAACGCGACGACCGCTTCCAGATCCGCTCGCCGTCGGTCGTGGCCGGCGTGCGCGGCACGCGGTTCCGCGTGAATTACGACGCCGCCGGCAACGCCGCGACGCGCGTCGAAGTGCTCGACGGCACCGTCGGCGTCGCGGGCAAGCAGCAGCCGGCCGACCCGACGCTCGTGCATGCGAACTACGGCAGCGTCGCGACGTCGTCCGGCGCGGTCGGCGCGCCCGTGCAACTGCTGCCGGCGCCCGCGCTCACGCATCCCGACAAGGTGCAGGACGAGCCCGATCTCACGTTCGACATCGCGCCGCTCGAGCATGCGCACGCCTATCACCTGCAACTCGCGCGCGACGCGGGCATGCTCGAACTGTTCAGCGAAGCGCGCACGGTCTCGTCGCGCGCGGTGTTCCGCGAGGTGCCGAACGGCACGTACTTCGTCCGGATTGCCGCGATCGACGACAACGGCCTCGAAGGCATGCCGCACATTTACGCGTTCGAGCGGCGCCTGATGGGGATCGATGCGACCGCGTCGGCCGGCCCGAACGGCTATGAGTTCCGCTGGTCGCCGAACGGCGCGGCCAAGGACGCGCATTATCGGTTCGTGCTGTCGCGCTCGAAGGACCTGAGCGCGCCGGTCGTCGACCAGATGGGCCTGCAGGCGCACAGGATCACGGTCGCCCACCTGCCGCCCGGCGACTACTACTGGGCGGTGACGGTCGAGGAGTTCGAGGGCGGCAAGTTCTATCAGAAGACGAGTCCGGTCAGCGCGTTCACGTTGTCGCGCTGACCCGCGACGCATGAAATCCGACTCCGTTTCCCCGCGGCGGCGCCTCGGCCGCCGCTTCCTGATCGAGTGGATCGCGATCGGCTGCCTCGGGATCGCGGTGATTCTCGCGTGCGCGCTCGGCCGGTTGTCGTCGAGCGTCGACGGGCTGATCTACGACCGGCTGCTGATGCTGCGCAGCCTGCCGCTGTCGCCCGACGTCGTCGTCGTCGACATCGACAACCAGAGCGTGTCCGCACTCGGCCGCTGGCCGTGGCCGCGCAGCGTGCACGCGCGGCTGCTCGACACGCTGGCGCGGGCGCAGCCGGCCGCGGTCGTCTACGACGTGCTGTTTACCGAGCAGTCGCCCGAGGATCGCGCGTTCGCGGACGCGATGGCCCGCGTGCCGACCTTCCTGCCCGCCTTGCTGAGCCCCGAGCAGGCGGACGGCACGCGCACCGTCGATCCGCCGGTGGCCGAGCTGTCGGCCCGCGCGATGGGGCTCGGCCACATCAATCTCGAAGTCGATCCCGACGGCATCGTGCGCAGCGTCGCGCTGTTCGAAAGCGACGGACGCGTGCGCTGGCCGCAGCTGATGGTGCCCGTCTACCGCGCGATCCAGGCCGGCCGGCTGCATCCGGTCGGCGGTGCGCCCGGCGCACATGCGCACGACCTGTCGCGCGACGCGACCGGCGACGGCCGCTACCTGATCCCGTTCAGCCGCAGCACGCCCGCGTATCCGACGCTGTCGTTCGACGACGTGCTCGAAGGGCGCGTGAAACCCGACGCGCTGCGCGGCAAGATCGTCGTGGTCGGCGTGACCGCATCGGGCCTCTATGACCGCTTCGCGACGCCGGTGTCGGGCGACTTCGGCCCGCTTGCCGGCGTGTACATCCATGCGAACGTGCTCGACATGCTGACGACCGGCAGCGCGATCCTGCCTGTGTCGCGCGCCGGGCTGTTCGTCGCGTCGCTGCTGCCGCTCACGGTGCTGCTGGGCGGTTTCCTGATGCTGTCGCCGTGGCGCGCGCTGCTGCTGACGCTGAGCCTGGCCGCGCTGGCCGTCGTCGCGAGCCTGGCGCTGCTGTTCGAGGCGCGCGTGTGGCTGTCGCCCGCGCCGGCGATCTTCGGGCTGGTCGCCGTGTACCCGATCTGGAACTGGCGGCGCCTGGAAATGACGATGTCGTACCTGCGCCGCGAGCTGCAGCGGCTGGCCGACGAGCCGCACCTGCTGCCCGAGGCGCCGCGCACGCGCAGCGTCGGCGGCGACGTGCTCGAACGGCAGATGGCGCTGATGGCGCAGGCGGCGCAGCGCGTGCAGGACATGAAGCGCTTCGTGTGGGACAGCCTCGACAGCATGCCGGAGCCGATCTTCGTCACCGACCTGGCCGGGACCGTGCTGATCGCGAACCACGCGGCGAAGCACTACGGGTCGCGGCTCGCGCTGCCGCTGCCGGAAGGGCGGCCGCTGCGCGCCGCGCTCGGCGAGCTGACCTTCATGAAGACCGTCGACGGCAACGCCGAACACGACGTCACGATCCGCGAACACTGGCCGGCCGCGCTCGACCCGACGCTCGGGGCCGAGGACGACGCGATGGCGCGCGGCATCGAGGTGCGCGATCGCGACGGGCTTGACCATCTGTTACGCTATGCCCCGTGTACGAACGCGCAGGGCCACGTGACGGGCTGGATCGCCGGTCTCGTCGACGTGACCGAGCTGCACGCGGCCGAGCGGCAGCGCGAGGAGGCGCTGCACCTGCTGTCGCACGACATGCGCTCGCCGCAGTCGTCGATCCTCGCGCTCGTCGAGATCGAGCGCGATCGGGTCGAAACCGACGCGATGCGCGGGCTGCTCGCGCGGATCGAGCGCTATGCACACCGTGCGCTGTCGCTCGCCGACGAGTTCGTGCAGCTGGCGCGCGCGGAGTCGCAGGCGTACCAGCTCGAGCCGACGAGCCTGGTCGACGTGCTGATCGACGCGAGCGACGAAGTCTGGCCGCAGGCGCAGGCGAAGCGTATCCGCATCGCGACCGACGTCGGCACCGACATGTGCTGGACGCGCGCTGACCGCTCGCTGATCACGCGCGCATTCGTCAACCTGCTGAACAACGCGGTCAAATACAGTCCGTCCGACACGGTGATCGCGTGTACGCTGACGGTCGAGCACGCATCGAGGCGGATGTTCTGTACGATTCGCGATCAGGGGTACGGCATCGCGCCGGAAGATCAGCGGCATCTGTTCGAGCGTTTCAAGCGGTTCCATGCCGGCGAGCGGCCCGAAATCTCGGGCTCCGGGCTCGGCATGGCATTCGTGAAGACGGTCGTCACGCGCCACGGCGGCAGCGTGACGGTCGACAGCGAAGTGGGTGTCGGCACCGCGGTGACGGTGTCGCTGCCCGCGATCGACGAGCCGTCCGCCTGACAGGGCCGGGCACGACGGCAGGCATTTGGGGGAAGTCATGAGAAAGGAATGGGCAGCGACCGCGTTGGCGGTGTCGCTGTTGACGGGGTGCGCCGGCGTCACGACCGGCGTGAGCGCGCTCGGGCAGCCGAATGCGTTCGCATCCGGTGCGCACGGCTACGATTTCGTTCGCACGGCCGCTCAGGCCGACGATGCCGAATACCGGCAGATCGAGACGCTCGTGCGCGACGAGCTCGCGCATCGCGGCTTCGACGCGCAGCCCGGCCAGGCCGCGGGCTACCGGCTGTCGATCGCGTATGCGACGCAGCCGGCGCCGGTCGCGGCGACGGCCGACCAGTGCGGCGCGGCAAGCAGCGCGTGCGTGACCGTCGACGGCCCGGCGCCGTTCGCGCTGCCGTTCGCGGGCAAGGTGTACCGCCACGTGCTGACGCTGCGTTTCGTCGATGCGAAGTCGGGCGCCGACGTCTATCGCGTGTCGGCGTCGCTGCGCGATCGCGATGCGGGCACGCAGCTGGCCGCGCCGACGCTCGTGAAGAGCGCGCTCGCGAAGCTGCCGTTCGAACCGGGCGACGGCTGGCTCGTGAAGACAAAAAAAGACGACGCGGGCGCAATGCCGGGCGTCGTCTCGGTGAAGCCGGCCGTCACGCGCTGACGCGCCGGCCGTGAGGTGAGGGCGGGCCCGCCGAGGCGGCGAGGCCGGCCCGCGCCGCGTTCAGGCGGCCGGTTGCCCGTTGCCGCGCGCGCGCAGGTACGCGTCGAACTCGGCGCCGACTTCCGGGTGGCGCAGCGCGAACTCGACCGTCGCCTTCAGGTAGCCGAGCTTGCTGCCGCAATCGTAGCGCGTGCCCTGGTACTTGTAGGCCAGCACCTGTTCGTCGGCGAGCAGCGCCTGGATCGCGTCGGTGAGCTGCAGTTCACCGCCCGCGCCCGGCTTCAGCGCGCGCAGGTGTTCGAAGATCCGCGGCTTCAGGATGTAGCGACCGACCACGCCGAGGTTCGACGGTGCGACTTCCGGCGCAGGCTTCTCGACGATCGCCGACATCTTGACGATCGACTCTTCCCACTCCTTGCCGTCGACGATGCCGTACGACTTCGTGTCCGACGGCGGGATCTCTTCCACGCCGATCACCGAGCTGTGATAGTGGTCGAACACGTCGACCATCTGCTTCATCACCGGCGGGTTGCCGTCGAGCAGGTCGTCGGCGAGGATCACCGCGAACGGGTTGTCGGCGACGAGCTTCTCCGCGCACAGCACCGCATGGCCGAGGCCGAGCGCTTCCGGCTGGCGCACGTAGAAGCAGTCGACATGGCTCGGCTTGATGCTGCGCACGAGCTCGAGCAGCTTCTCCTTGCCGCGTGCCTCGAGTTCGGCCTCGACCTCGTACGACTTGTCGAAGTGATCCTCGATCGCGCGCTTGCTGCGCCCGGTCACGAAGATCATCTCGGTGATGCCCGCGGCGATCGCTTCCTCGACTGCGTACTGGATCAGCGGCTTGTCGACGACGGGCAGCATTTCCTTCGGGCTCGCCTTCGTTGCCGGGAGGAACCGCGTGCCGAGACCGGCAACGGGGAATACCGCCTTGGTGACTTTCAACATGATCGAACCTTTATTCCTGTAATCGACTTGTCAGACAGTCTATGTTCACGTTCTGATTATAGTGAACGCAAACGACCTTACCGTTTGTTACGCAGGCAACCGATCGAGCTGGGCGCGCAGTTTTTCCAGCGTGCTCTGGAATTCGGCGACGCGCTTCTGCTCCTGCTCGACCACGGCCGGCGGGGCTTTCGCGACGAACGCCTCGTTGCCGAGCTTCGCGTTGCACTTCGTGATCTCGCCCGTCAGGCGCGCGATTTCCTTCGACAGCCGCTCGCGTTCGGCCGCGACGTCGATTTCCACCTTCAGCACCAGCTTGTTCGGGCCCACGATCGCGATCGGCGCGCCATGCGCTTCCTTGTCGAGTGTCGCTTCGTCGGCCAGGATCTGCACGTCCGACAGGCGGGCGAGGGCCTGGACGTACGGCGCGAACGAGCGCAGGCGCTCGGCGTCGCCGGCGGCGAGCAGCGGCACCTTGGTCGCCGGCGACAGGTTCATCTCGCCGCGCAGGTTGCGGCAGGCGTCGACGATCGCCTTCAGGTCGGCCGCCCATTGCTCCGATGCCTCGTCGATCTTCTGCAGGTTCGCGACCGGATACGCCTGCGTCATCAGCGACGCTTCGCCCTCGGCCTTGCCTTGCGGATAACGGCCGGCGAGCGGCGCGACCTTCTGCCAGAGCGCTTCGGTGATGAACGGGATGATCGGGTGCGCGAGGCGCAGCACCGTTTCCAGCACGCGCAGCAGCGTGCGGCGCGTGGCGCGCTGCTGTTCCGGCGTGCCGGTCTGGATCTGCACCTTCGCGAGTTCGAGGTACCAGTCGCAGTACTCGTCCCACACGAACTTGTAGATGCTCGTCGCGATGTTGTCGAAGCGGTAATCGGCGAAACCCTTCGCGATGTCGGCCTCGGTGCGCTGCAGGAGCGACACGATCCAGCGGTCGGCCGCCGAGAAGTCGAGGTAGCCGCCGGGGCCGCAGTCGCCCGCGCCGCACACTTCCGGCTTGTCGGCGCCGCAGTCGTGGCCTTCGCAGTTCATCAGCACGAATCGCGTGGCGTTCCACAGCTTGTTGCAGAAGTTGCGATAGCCTTCGCAGCGCGCGAGGTCGAAGTTCACGTTGCGGCCGAGCGTCGCCATCGACGCCATCGTGAAGCGCAGCGCGTCGGTGCCGAACGCGGCGATGCCGTCCGGGAATTCCTTGCGCGTCTTCTTCTCGATGGTGGCGGCCTGCTTCGGATTCATCAGGCCCGTCGTGCGTTTCGCGACCAGCGTTTCGAGGTCGATGCCGTCGACGATGTCGATCGGGTCGAGCGTGTTGCCCTTGCTCTTCGACATCTTCTGGCCTTCCGCATCGCGCACGAGGCCGTGCACGTACACGGTGTGGAACGGCACCTTGCCGGTGAAGTGCGTCGTCATCATCACCATCCGGGCGACCCAGAAGAAGATGATGTCGAAGCCGGTGACGAGCACCGACGACGGCAGGAAATGCTGCAGTTCAGGCGTTTCGTTCGGCCAGCCGAGCGACGAGAACGGCACGAGCGCCGACGAGAACCACGTGTCGAGCACGTCCTCGTCACGCTTCAGCGCGCCGGCGTAGCCCTTGGCGGCGGCCTGCGCGCGCGCCTCTTCCTCGTTGCGCGCGACGAACACCTCGCCGTTCTCGCCGTACCACGCGGGAATCTGGTGACCCCACCACAGCTGGCGCGAGATGCACCAGTCCTGGATGTTCTCGAGCCACTGGTAGTAGGTGGTCGTCCAGTTTTCCGGCACGAACTTGATCTGGCCGTTGCGCACGACGTCGAGCGAGGTTTCGGTGATCGACTTGCCCGGGTTGAACGTGCCTTCCGGCGCCGGCTTCGTCATCGCGACGAACCACTGGTCGGTCAGCATCGGCTCGATCACGACGCCGGTGCGGTCGCCGCGCGGCACCATCAGCTTGTGCGGCTTCACGGAGTCGAGGAAGCCTTCCGCGTCGAGGTCGGCGACGATCGCCTTGCGCGCGTCGAAGCGGTCGAGGCCGCGATACTGCTCCGGGCCGTTGTCGTTGATCTTCGCGTCGAGCGTCAGGATCTCGATCGGCGCGAGGTTGTGGCGCAGGCCGACCTGATAGTCGTTGAAGTCGTGCGCGGGCGTGACCTTCACGACGCCCGTGCCGAACTCGCGGTCGACGTAGTCGTCGGCGATCACCGGGATCTCGCGGCCCGTCAGCGGCAGCGTGACGAGCTTGCCGATCAGGTGCGCGTAGCGCTCGTCTTCCGGGTGGACCATCAGCGCGACGTCGCCGAGCATCGTCTCGGGACGCGTCGTCGCGACGGTCAGCGAGCCCGAACCGTCGACGAGCGGGTAGCGGATGTGCCACAGGTGGCCGTTTTCCTCTTCGCTCGCGACCTCGAGATCCGACACCGCGGTGAGCAGCACCGGATCCCAGTTGACGAGGCGCTTGCCGCGGTAGATCAGGCCCTGTTCGTAGAGCGTGACGAACACGTCGCGCACGGCGGCCGACATCTTGTCGTCCATCGTGAAATATTCGCGCGACCAGTCGGTCGACGCGCCGAGGCGGCGCACCTGGCCCGTGATCGTCGAGCCGGACTGCTGCTTCCACTCCCACACGCGCTCGACGAACTTCTCGCGGCCGAGGTCATGGCGCGACACGCCCTGCGTATCGAGCTGGCGCTCGACGACGATCTGGGTCGCGATCCCCGCGTGGTCGGTGCCGGGCACCCACAGCGTGTTCTCGCCGAGCATCCGGTGGTAGCGGGCGAGGCCGTCCATGATCGTCTGGTTGAACGCGTGGCCCATGTGCAGCGTGCCGGTGACGTTCGGCGGCGGCAGCTGGATCGCGAAATCGGGGCGTGCCGGGTCGAATGCCGGGGCGGCATAGCCGCGTTTTTCCCACTCCGGCCCCCATTGGGACTCGATGGTGTGGGGCTCGAAACTCTTCGCAAGCGTGCTGTCGCTCATGGTTGGAAATCTGCCGAAAAATGCGTGAATTGGATGCCGAATCTGACAATTATAAATGGATGCACATCGGCCAGCCATCGCCTTGCCCACGCGGGCCCGTCGGGAGGTGCGCGCCGCGCCGTGGCAGCATGCGGCCGAACGGATCGGAAACGGCATCGCGCGGCCGACTTATAATGGCGGGTCCGCATTTTTCTCGCCCGTCCGCTGCCGCTCCATGCCCGATCTGCTCGCCAATCTGAACCCTGAACAATACGCCGCCGTCACGTTGCCGAACGAACCGGCGCTGATCCTCGCGGGGGCGGGCAGCGGCAAGACCCGCGTACTGATCACGCGCATCGCGTGGCTGATCCAGCAGGGCTACGCGTCGCCGCCCACCGTGCTCGCCGTCACCTTCACGAACAAGGCCGCGCGCGAGATGATGGCGCGGCTGTCGGCGATGATGCCGATCGACACGCGCGGGATGTGGATCGGCACGTTCCACGGGCTGTGCAACCGGATGCTGCGCGCACACTGGCGCGACGCCGGCCTGCCGCAAACCTTCCAGATCCTCGACACGGCCGACCAGCTGTCGGCGATCAAGCGGCTGATGAAGGCGGCGAACGTCGACGACGAGAAATACCCGCCGAAGAACGTCCAGTACTTCATCAACAACGCGAAGGAGCAGGGGCTGCGCCCCGACAAGGTCGACGCGTCCGACAACTTCAACCGCAAGTTCGTCGAGCTGTACCAGGCGTACGACCAGCAGTGCCAGCGCGAGGGCGTCGTCGACTTCCCCGAGCTGCTGCTGCGCTGCTACGAACTGCTCGCGTACAACGCGCCGCTGCGCGCGCACTACCAGGCGCGCTTCAGGCACATCCTCGTCGACGAGTTCCAGGACACCAACAAGCTGCAGTACGCGTGGCTCAAGATGCTCGCGGGCGGCCAGAACGCGATCTTCGCGGTCGGCGACGACGACCAGTCGATCTACGCGTTCCGCGGCGCGAACGTCGGCAACATGCGCGACTTCGAAGACGAATTCCGCGTGCGCAACCTGATCAAGCTCGAACAGAACTACCGGTCGCACGGCAACATCCTCGACGCGGCGAACCAGCTGATCTCGAACAACGCGCACCGCCTCGGCAAGAACCTGCGCACCGACGCCGGCCACGGCGAGCCCGTGCGCGTGTACGAGGCGAGCACCGATGCGCAGGAAGCCGGCTGGATCGTCGAGGAGATCCGCTCGCTGATCAACACCGGGATGTCGCGCAGCGAGGTCGCGGTCCTGTACCGCAGCAACGCGCAGTCGCGCGCGATCGAGCACACGCTGATGACGTCGGGCATCCCGTATCGCGTGTACGGCGGCCTGCGCTTCTTCGAACGCCAGGAAGTGAAGCACGCGCTCGCGTACCTGCGCCTGATCGACAACCCGAACGACGACACCGCGTTTGCGCGCGTCGTGAACTTCCCGACGCGCGGGATCGGCGCGCGTTCGATCGAGCAGCTCGCGGACGCCGCGCGCCTGTACGACTGCTCGATGGCCGCCGCGATCCCGTACGTGACCGGCAAGGCCGGCTCGAGCCTCGGCGCGTTCGCGACGCTGATCGCGAAGATGCGTGCCGAGACGCAGCAGATGAGCCTGCCGGAGACGGTCGAGTACGTCGTGCGCGCAAGCGGCCTTGCCGATTTCTACCAGGGCGAGCGCGAAGGTCAGGACCGCCTCGAGAACTTGCAGGAACTCGTGAACGCGGCCACCGCGTTCGTCAGCGAGGAAGGCTACGGGCTCGATGCGCCGGCCCGCTCGATTCCGCTGCGCGCGGGCGCGATCGCGGCACCGGAGCTCGGCGCGGACGCGGACGATCCGACGGTCGACGTGCTCGATCCGGCACCGCTCGGCGACCCCGCACAGAACCCCGACACGATGACGCCGCTCGCGGGCTTCCTGTCGCACGCGTCGCTGGAAGCCGGCGACAACCAGGCGCAGGCCGGCCAGGACGCGGTGCAGCTGATGACGGTGCACGCGGCGAAGGGCCTCGAATTCTCGGCCGTGTTCATCACCGGCCTCGAGGAAGGGCTGTTCCCGCACGAGAACAGCGTGCTCGAATCGGACGGCCTCGAGGAAGAGCGCCGGTTGATGTACGTCGCGATCACGCGCGCGAAGGAGCGGCTCTACCTGTCGTTCGCGCAGAGCCGGATGCTGCACGGCCAGACGCGCTACAACGTGCGTTCGCGCTTCTTCGACGAATTGCCGGAGCACGTGCTGAAGTGGCTCACGCCGAAGGTCGAGGCGGGCTCGCGCTGGGGCGGCCGCTCGGACAATGCCGGCTGGGGGCGCGACTGGTTCGCGCGGCCGGGCGGCGGCAGTCGCGAGCAGGTGGTGGACGCGGCGGTATCCGCGCCGCTGCCGGCGTTCGCGAACAAGCAGCGCGCAGCCGACACCGGTTTCCGTGTCGGCCAGCAGGTGTTCCACACCAAGTTCGGCGAGGGCACGGTCACCGCGCTCGAAGGCAATGGCGCCGATGCGAAGGCGCAGGTGAAGTTCAAGCGGCACGGCGAGAAGTGGCTCGCGCTGGCGGTCGCGAAACTGCAGGCGGTGGAATGATGAGCATCGACATGGTTGAAACGGTATCGACGCGTCCGCTCGGCATTCTGGCCGCGCTGCCCGAGGAACTCGGCGACCTGATCGCCGCGATGCGCGCCGACGGCGTGATGAAGACGATCACGCTCGGCCGCCGCGATTACCACGTCGGCACCGTGCACGGCGCGGCCTGCGTCGTCACGCTCGCGCGGGTCGGCAAGGTCGCGGCCTCCGCCACCGTCAGCGCGCTGATCCATGTGTTCGGCGTGTCCGGCGTCGTGTTCACCGGCGTCGCCGGCGGCGTGTCGCGCACGGTGCGTATCGGCGACGTCGTCGTCGCCGATACGCTGTTGCAGCACGATCTCGATGCGTCGCCGCTGTTTCCGCGCTACGAGGTGCCGCTGCTCGGCATCACGCGGTTCGCGACCGACGCGGCGCTGACGGCCCGCCTGAAGGCCGCGTGCACGCTGTTCGTCGCCGAGGAGGGCGCGCAGTTCGCCGCGCGCTTCGGGCTGGCGGGCGCGACGCTGCACGGCGGGCTGATCATCAGCGGCGACCGCTTCGTGTCGAGCGAGCGGGAAGTCGTCGCGCTGCGCGACGCGCTGCCGGACGCGCTCGCGGTCGAGATGGAAGGCGCGGCGATCGCGCAGGTGTGTGCCGAACACGAGGTGCCGTTCGCCATCGTGCGCACCATTTCCGATACGGCCGACGACCACGCGACGCAGTCGTTCTCGCACTTCCTGTCGGCGATCGCGAGCAGCTATTCGTCCGGGATCCTCAAGCGTTTCCTGACGCTGCATGCGACGACGGCGGCCTGAAGCCGCCGTCGTACGCTCCCTCCGAGCCGGTCGACCGGCCGCGGCACGCAGGCCGCGGCCGGTTCGTCACGCCTGCTTGCGCCGGCTGCTCTCGAGATTCGGCAGGAACACCGTCAGCACGCCGATCAGCGGCAGGAACGAGCACACCTTGTAGACGAACGGGATGCTCGTCGCGTCCGCGAGCTGGCCGAGCACGGCGGCGCCCACGCCGCCCAGGCCGAACGCGAAGCCGAAGAACAGGCCGGCGACCATCCCGACCTTGCCGGGCATCAGCTCCGTCGCATAGACGAGGATCGCGGCGAACGCCGACGCCAGCACGACGCCGATGATCACGCTCAGCACGCTCGTCCAGAACAGGTTCGCGTAGGGCAGCAGCAGCGTGAACGGCGCGACGCCGAGGATCGACACCCAGATCACGTACTTGCGGCCGATCCGGTCGCCGACCGGCCCGCCGATCAGCGTGCCGGCCGCGACCGCCGCGAGGAACACGAACAGGTGGATCTGCGCGGCCTGCACCGACAGGTGGAACTTGTCGATCAGGTAGAACGTGAAATAGCTGTTGATGCTCGCGAGATAGAAGTATTTCGAGAACACCAGCAGCACCAGCACGCCGATTGCCGCGAGCACGCGCCCCTGCGACAGCGTCGGATGGCCGGCCGACGCCGCCTTCTTCTTCATCGACGGATGCTGCTTGTACCAGTGGCCGATCTGCGTGAGCACGACCATCGCGACGAGCGCGGCCGCCGAGAACCACGCGATGCTGTGCTGGCCGTGCGGGATGATCACCAGCGCGGCGAGCAGCGGCCCGAGTGCCGAACCGGCGTTACCGCCGACCTGGAACAGCGACTGCGCGAGCCCGTGCCGGCCGCCCGACGCCATCCGCGCGACGCGTGACGACTCCGGATGGAACACCGACGAGCCGCAGCCGACCAGCGCCGCCGCCGCCAGCAGCGTCGGGAAGTTCTGCGCGGCCGACATCAGCAGCAGCCCCGCCAGCGTGAAGCCCATCCCGACCGGCAGCGAATACGGCTTCGGCCGCTTGTCGGTGTACAGGCCGACGAGCGGCTGCAGCAGCGACGCGGTGATCTGGTAGGTCAGCGTGATCAGGCCGATCTGCGCGAACGACAGCGCGAACTGGCTCTTGAGCATCGGATAGATCGCAAGGATCAACGACTGGATCATGTCGTTGAGCATGTGCGAGAAGCTGATCGCGCCGAGCACCGGGTAGACGGTGCGCGCAGCGGGTGGGGCAGACGGCTGGGCGGCGGCGGTGCCGGCGCCCGTATCGAGGCTGGTTTCCATGTGAGGTGAGCGAGTTGAGGTGGCGGGACGCGCTCTGATGGGGATCGGCGCGTTCGAATCGTTGTTGCGTCAAAGAAGTGTAATGTGGCGTATCGAGAATGTCCGGCCAAGTTTTATCGCGATTCGGACATCGGTGTGACGATTCGGCCATCCCTCCTTTTTTGGCCGGGTATAACGCTGCGGCGCGTCCGCCTGCCGACGGGGCCGCGCGGGCCGGATCGGTGTTTGTCCGGACTCAAGGTGCGCCGATGGCGGCCGTAGAACGACGCAACGACAACACAGGCGTGCCTGCAGGTGCGCCGCGCCCGGAACCGGCCACGAGAGCCGGGCGGGCACCGGACGCGCGGCATGGGCCAGCCGTCGCGGGAATGCCGGCCGCCGGAACCGACCTTTCCGGCGGCGTGATCAATACGGGGATATATCGATGAAAGCAGCAGCATCATTGCATCCGCGGCCGGATGCGGCCGCCGCCGCATCCGGCGCAGCCGCCAGGCCCACCGCACGGCGCGCGCGCACCGCCCGGCCCGAACGCCGGTCGTGGACCGTCAAGGCGACGTTGCGCGCGGCGTTCGCGATCCTGCTGGCCGGCACGCTCGCGATCGGCGTGTTTTCGCTGTGGCAGATCAGCCGGTTGAACGCGTCGATCGCGTCGGTCTACGAGCAGGGGCACGTCGCGAGCCGGGCGGCGGAGGAAGTGCGCGCCGAAGTGCTGCGCGCGAGCCGCGCGCAGAAGATGCTGCTGACCGCGACGACCGCGAAGGAGCGCGACGATCTGGGCGCCGAGGTCAGCGCGGGGCTCGCGTCGATCGGCCAGGCGCTCGCGACGCTGCAGCGTTATGCGGATCCGGCCGATGCGGACGATTCCGGGCGACTGCGCGCGTTCTCGATGGCGGTCGGCACGTGGAGCGGCCATCTGCGCGATTTCGTCGCGCTGGTGCAGGCGCAGCCGCTCGACCTGTCGCAGATGAACTGGCAGGTCGGCACGCAGGACGTGTCGCTGCTGGTCGAGACCGGCAAGCTCGAGAAGCTCGTCGCGATGCTCGTGAAGACGCGCGGCGCGAAGTCGAAGGCGACGCTCGATGCGTCCGCAACGATCTTCTCGTCGTCGTTCGCGATGATCGCGGCGATGACGGCCGCGCTGATCGTGCTGGCGATCGCGATCGCCGAACGGGTCGTGCGCCGCCTCGCGTCGCAGCTCGGCGGCGAGCCCGCGGACGCGAAGGCGATCGCGGCCGACATCGCGCGCGGCGACCTGACGCGGCCGATTCCGCTCGGCCGGCACGACCGCGACAGCATGGTGCGCGCGCTGTCCGACATGCAGACCGGGCTCGCGGCGACCGTCGGCGAGATCGCCGTCAGTGCCGAGGCGATCGCGGCTGCGTCCGGCGAAATCTCGACCGGCAACCTCGACCTGTCGCGGCGCACCGAGCAGCAGGCCGTCGCGCTCGAGCGGACCGCGGCCAGCATGGAGGAGCTCACGTCGACCGTGCGGCAGAACGCCGAAAACGCGCGGCAGGCGAGCGCGCTTGCGGCCAATGCGTCGGCCGTCGCGGAGGCGGGCGGCGAAGTCGTCGGGCGCGTGGTCGCGACGATGAGCGAGATCGACGACAGCGCGAAGAACATTCGCGACATCATCGGCACGATCGAGGGGATCGCGTTCCAGACCAACATTCTCGCGTTGAATGCCGCGGTCGAGGCGGCGCGCGCGGGTGAGCAGGGGCGCGGTTTTTCGGTGGTCGCGGGCGAGGTGCGGCTGCTCGCGCAGCGCGCGGCGACCGCGGCGAAGGAGATTCGCGCGCTGATCGGCGCGTCGGTCGAGCGCGTCGCGAACGGCGCGGCGCTCGCGCACGATGCGGGCCGCACGATGGACGACGTGGTGCGGGCGGTCAAGCGCGTGACCGACATCATCGGCGAGATCTCGGCGGCGTCGGACGAGCAGAGTGCGGGGATCGACGAGATCGGCCGCGCGGTCACGCAGATGGATGCCGGCACGCAGCAGAACGCCGCGCTCGTCGAACAGGCGGCCGCCGCGGCGAACGCGCTCGACGAGCAGGCGCAGGCGCTCAAGTCGCTGGTCGGACGCTTTCACATCGCGGCCTGAGTTTCGCTGCCTCCCACCCCGTCGCGGGCTGGCCGTCCGCGACCCGCGCAGGCCGGCGCGCTGCTGTCGATCGGTGACGAACCCGGCAGCCGGCCCGTGCGCAATCCCTTACAATGCGCTTCCAAACAGCTGGGGGCCAGAACCCGCGGCGCGTGCACGCCGACCGCGGTGCGACCGCACGCCGAGCGGGTCATAACAATGACAATGACGATTTACCTGACGGGGTACCTGTGCATGCTCGCGTCCGCCGCGATCGGGCTGCGTACGCGCGCGGCCGCGTGGCGATGGCTCGCGGCGGGGATCGCGCCGGCCGCCTCGTTCGCCGTGCTGCGGGGCCGGACGGGCACCGACACGGCGATCTACCACGACATCATCGCCGGCATCTGGAGCGGCAACCTGAAGGTCGTGCCGCGCACGCTCGAACCGGGCTTCGTCTGGCTCGTGCGCGCGCTCGACTGGCTCGGACACGATCCGCGTGTCGCGACGGCGATCCTGTCGCTGCTGGTCGTCGTCGCGTGCGTCGCCGCGTTCGGCCGGAGCGCCGAGGACGCGTGCGTGTTCGCCACGCTGATCTTTCCGCTGTTCTTCTACGACATGGCGATGAGCGGCTTGCGCTACGGTGTCGCGTTCTGCGTCGCGAAGCTCGCGTCGGATGAATGGGCGCGCAGGCGGCGCGTCGCGTCGATCGCATTCGCGGCCGCGGCGACCGGCATGCATGCGTCGGCGGTGCTGCTCGTCGTGCTGCTGCAGGTCCGACGGTTGCGCCTGCTGCGTTATGCGGGGCTGGCGGTCGCGATCGGCGGCGTGCTGTTCGCGATGCATCACGACGCGCTGCTCGCGAAGGTCGGCCTCTACGCGGCGTTCACGCCGCCCGCGCAGATGTCGGGCAGCGCGCCGCTCGTGCTTGCGTTGCTGACGCTCGCCGCCGGGTGGGTACTGCTGGCGCGCATGCCGCGCACGCTCGTGTTCCTGTTCGTCTGCGAGATCGCGAGCTTCGCGCTCGCGCGGGTCAGCTACGCCGGGCTGCGTTTCCAGTGGCTCGTGCTGTTTGCGATGGGCTGCCAGTTCGTGCCGCTGCAACACGTGCCGGGCATCCGGCGCCGGCATGTGATCGTCGCACTGGTCGTGATCGGCGCCGTCGGTTTTGCGATGCGACTGCGCAACATGCTCGGCGAATACGGGCTCGGCCCGTCGCCGTTCCTGCCTTACCGGTTCTTCTGGGAATGACGCGGCCGGGCGGGGCGCCGCCGGGCCGGAGCCTCTTCACGACTTCTTCTGCTTGTCCGGATCGATGATGACCGTGCAGGTCGTGCCTGCCGACAGCACCACGTCGGCCGGCACTTCGTCGATACGGATGCGCACCGGCACGCGCTGCGCGAGGCGCACCCAGTTGAAGGTCGGGTTCACATCCGCGACGAGGTCGCGGCTTTGCGGGTTGTCGCGATCGTAGATGCCGCGCGAGATGCTCTCGACATGGCCCTTCATCACGCCGCCGCTCATCAGCCGCATCTCGGCCGGCGCGCCGACCTTCACGCGCGGCAGCTTGGTTTCCTCGAAGTAGCCGTAGACCCAGAACGAGTGGCTGTCGACGATCGCGAGCTTCGCCTGGCCGGCCACCGCGTAGTTGCCCTTGAACGTCTGCAGGTTCGTGATGTAGCCGTCGACCGGTGCGACCACGCGCGTGCGTTCGAGATTGAGCTTCGCGGCGTCGAGCGCGGCGATCGCCTGCTGGTACTGCGCATCGGCGCTCGACGCGCTGTGCGCCGCGTTCTCGCGGTTTTCCTTCGACACGACGAGCGCGTCGAGGTCGGCACGACGGGCCGCGTCGTCGCGGCGCATCTGCAGTTCCGCGCGGCGGGCGGCGACGGCCGCCTGCGCCTGCTCGACGGCGATCTGGTAGTGCGACGGGTCGATCTGCATGATCAGGTCGCCTTTTTTCACGAGCTGGTTGTCATGCACGGGCAGCTCGACGATCGCGCCCGACACGTCCGGCGCGACGTTGACGATCTCGGCACGGACGCGCCCGTCGCGCGTCCACGGATCGTCCATGTAGTGCACCCACAGCGAGCGCCCGATCAGGATCGCGACGAGAAGGATGACGGCGGTCGCGACGAAGCCGAAGAGTTTTCTGAGAATCATGATGGTTCGGAATCAACGGTAAACGGCAAGACTCAGTCCGCCACAAATGCAGACGAGAAGGCACGCGCGGAACAGCGACGGGTGCCAGACGAGACGGTAGAGGCCCGTGTAGGCGAGCAGGCGGTCGACGGCCCAGGTCGCCAGCGCGCCCAGGACGAACATCAGGACCACCGTGGGCATGTAGGCATCGAGAATGGCGATTTCACGCGGCATCATGACGAGGCTCCTTGTTGGGGACGCACGGGGCGATTGCGGTTGAGCGGCTCGAGCGGCGATTCCGGATCGAGCAGCGCCGTGCGTACGAAATGCAGATGACTCAGGATGCGCTGCAGCCGGTGGCGCTCCTCGCGCGACGGCGTGAACGCATCGAGCGTGTGCCGGGTCGCGTCGATCGCGGCGTTGACCGCGGCGAGCGTTGCGTCGAAGCGCGCCGCGTCCGGCTTGGCGAACAGTGCGGACAGCGCGGTGCGCATCGTCTCGATCGCGCGTCGCCACGGGGTCGTCGGCGCATAGCGCGGGTCCGACGGCAGCGTCGCCAGCTCGGCGCGCAGGTCGAGCGCCGCGTTGCCCGTCTCCAGCACCGCGAACATCCAGCGCAGCGCGTCGCGCTGCACGTCGGGCTGGTCGGCCGACAGCGTGTGCGCCTGGTACATCAGGTCGCGCGCGCCGCTCTCGAAGCGCGTGCGCAGTCCGGCCAGTCGTGCGTGGCACGCCGCGACCACCTGATGGCGCAGGTCGGCGAACAGCCGCTTCTTGAGCCACGGCGCGGTCGGCGGGAACAGCACCGCGAACGCGATCGCCGAGACCAGCATCGACAGCACCAGCGCGAGCGCATCGTTCATGAAGCTCGTCGGGTCGTAGTGCGTGATGTTGTCCGGGCCGGCGAGAAAGCTGAAGAAGATCAGGTAGCCCATTCCGTAGCCGGCGAGCTTCGGCTTCAGCGTCATGAAGATGCCGATCGCGAGCAGCGGCGCGAGGGCCACGCACAGCAGCGGGAAGCCGTCGATGTGCGGGTAGATGCCGAACGTCAGCAGGAAGCCGGTGCAGACGGCCAGCGCGGTACCCATGCCCATCTGCGCGGACATCGCGGTCGGGCGCGGCGTCGACGACGCGAGCGCGCAGGTGGCCGCCGCCGTCAGCGTCAGCGTCACGCCGCTCGGCCACGCGGTCTCGATCCAGAACCAGCCGAGCACGAGGATCACGGTCGCGGTGCGAATCGCGGCGATCACCATCGCCGTCGCGTTGGTGCGCGGCTCGTAGCGCTCGATCCAGCGTTCGCGCTCGTGCGTCGCGGTCGACAGCGACGCGTAGGTCGCCGCGTATTCCTGCAGGTCCGTGATGAAGCGGTACAGCAGTTCGGTGGCCGTATCGAAGTCGAGCAACGGAAACCCCGGCTGCGTTTCGAGCGCGGCGCGCGTTGCGCGGATGCGGCGCGGCAGCGCGTCGCGCCACGCGAGCAGCTGTTCGGCCGCGAGCGTGGCATCGACCGACGAGCGCACCGGCTCGCCGTTGCGCGTGAGAAGCGGCGCGATCTCGCGGAAGTACGGTTCGATCGCGTCGATCGCGGCCTGCGCGCCGGCCGCGCGCAGCCGGTTCATCAGCTGGTGCAGCGCGTGGAAGCGGCTCGATACGCTCATGAACTCGCTGTTCAGGCGCGCGAGACGGCCGCTGCGCATCCGCGTGTCCGGATCCTCGAACACGGCCATGCTGCGCGCCGCCTCGAAGCCGACCACGTCCGCGACGAAGCGCGTATGGATGGTTTCGATGTGCGCGCGGTCGAGCTGGCCCGACAGTGCCGCCGCGACGTAGTCGACGAAGGTGCTGAAGCGCTTGCGCACCGTCGTGCGCATCTGCTCGCCGGTGTACTGCGGAAACACCAGCGCGCTGACGACGCCTGCCGACACGATCCCGACCATGATCTCGGCGACCCGCGTCATTGCGCTCATGAACGCGCCGTCCGGGTGTTGCGACGCCGGCAGACCGATCAGCGCGGTCGTGTAACCGGCGAGCAGGAAGCCGTAGCTGCGGAAATTGCGGTTGCGCGCGGCGCCGGCCGTGCACAGCGCGACCCACAGCGCGACGGCCAGCAGGAACAGCTGCGGCTGCTGCGGGAACAGCCCGACGAAGGTGAGCGTCGCGATCAGCCCGAAGATCGTGCCGGCGACCCGGTAGAAGCTCTTCGCGAGCACCGCGCCGCTTTGCGGCTGCATCACGATGAACACCGTGGTCATCGCCGTCTTCGGCGCCGGCAGGTCGAGCCGCATCGACACGCCGGTCGCGATGAACGCGGCGAGCAAGGCCTTGAACAGGTAGAGCCACGCGGCGCCGTCGCTGCGGGCCCAGTCGCCGAAGGCGGCGTACCAGGCCGCGAGCGGTCCGGCGGCGTGCGTGGAAGCGGGGGAGGAGGCTGACATGACGGTCGCTCCGCGTTACCGTGCGGCCGGCGTGGCGGCTGAACCGGCTGAACCAGCTGAACCGGCCGTCGCGACCTGTGCGGGCCGGGCGACGGCCGCGACGGGCTTCGCACCCGCGGCGGTGGCCGGCGCGGCGGCACCCGCGGCGGATTCGTCGTGGGGAACGTCCGTCCCCGTCTCGACGCCGCCGCCGAGCGCGGCCATCAGCTGAGCGTGCGCGGCGAGGCGTTCCGCGTCGATGCGGGCGGCCGTCTCCTGTGCGCGCAGCAACTGCTGTTGCGCGATCAGCACGTTCACGTAATCGGTCAGCCCGCGGCGGAAGCCTTCGCGCGACAGCTGGTAGCTGCGGTCGTTGGCGGCCACCGAACGCGCGGCGTCCTTCTTCTGCGTATCGAGCGAGCGGATCCGCACGACCTGGTCCGCGATGTCCTTGAGCGCGCCGACGACCGTCTGGTTGTAGCGCTCGACCGCCTGGTCGTAGCCGGCGTCGGCCGCTCCGAGTTGCGCACGCAGGCGGCCGCCTTCGAAGATCGGCAGCGACAGCGCGGGGCCGGCCGTCCAGCCGCCGTTCATCGCCCGCAGGAAGTCGGTGAACGGCGCGGTCACGCCGAAGCCGCCGACCGTCGCGAGCAGGTCGATGTTCGGGTAGAACGCGGCTTTCGCGACATCGATGCCGCGGGCTTGCGCATCGACCGTCCAGCGGGCCGCGACGACGTCCGGGCGGCGGCCGAGCAGGTCGGCCGGCATCGCGGACGGCAGGCCGGCCGGCGCGTCGAGCGACAGGCTCGGCCGCTTGATCGCGTCGCCGGCGCCCGGGCCCTTGCCCGCCAGCGCGGCGAGCTGGTGGTGCGCGAGCTGGATCGCTTCTTCATAGCTGTCGATCTGGCGCTCGTAGTCGGGCAGCGTCGATTCGGCCTGGCTGACTTCGAGCTGCGTGCCGAGGCCGGCCTGGAGGCGCTTGCGCGCGAGATCGGCCAGCGAGCGCTGGCGTTCGAAGGTTTCGTGCGCGAGGTCGAGCAGCGCGTAGTTCATCGACATGCCGACATACGCGCGCACGACGTTGACCTCGAGCTCGAGCTTCGCCGCCCGTGCGTCGGCCGCGGTCGCATGCGCGGTATCGAGCGCGCGCTCGGTCGCGTTCTTGTCCTTGCCCCACAGGTCGAGGTGGTACGACAGGCCGAGCGTGCCGGTGTTGTTCCACGTGTCGGTGTCGGCGAGCGGCCCCGGGCCGTAGTACACGTTGTCGGGCCAGTGCTGGCGCATCAGCGACAGATTGCCGTTGATCTGCGGCAGCTCCGCCGAACGGGCCACGCGCGCCATCGCCTGCGCTTCGCGCACGCGGGCCTCGGCGGCCGCGAGGGTCGGGTTGCCGGCTTGCGCGGCGGCGATCCACGCGTCGAGCTGCGGATCGTGGTACGCGCGCCACCAGTCGGCCGCGGGCCAGCCCGCATCGCGGTCTGCCGCGCGGATCGCGGCACCGGCATCGAGCGCGTTCGCTTCGATGCGGGCGGACTGCGGCTTGTTGTCGCCCATGCTCGCGCATCCGGCCATTATTAATGAGACTGCAAGAACCGCCAGTGCCAGCGTCCCTTTTGTTGCCGGAGACCGCACGATTTTCTCCCTTTCGGATATAGATGATTCGGATGCGATTATATTTTTCAGTGATTCCTGAATAAATGGACAACGGTGCAAGTCATTTTTACGAATCCTGAGATAATATTTGTTGGCCCCTGTGCAACAATCCACCCGGATTCAAACGGGTAATGGGATGGATACGTTACAAAACATGCGGGTATTCGTCCGCGTGGTCGACGCGGGGAGCTTTACCGCGGCCGCCCAGCAGATGAATTCGACTACCGCCTATGCGTCGCGCGCCGTGTCGGATCTCGAGGCGCACCTGCGCACGCGCCTTCTGAACCGGACGACACGCCGGATCGCGCTGACCGAAGCGGGCGAGCGCTACCTGCAGCGCTGCGAGCAGATCCTCGCGTACGTCGACCAGGCCGAAGCCGAAGCGGGCGATGCGCACGCGCGCCCGTCGGGCAAGCTGAAGGTGCATTGCTTCACGAGCCTCGGGCAGCACTACCTGGTGCCGGCCATCGCGCGCTATCGGCAGCGCTATCCGGACGTGCACGTCGAGCTGACGCTTGCGCAGCGGATGCCCGACCTGCTCGACGAGGGGTACGACGTCGCGATCGTCGTCGGCCGCGACCTGCCGGATTCGGGGCTCGTGTCGCAGCGGCTCGGCGAGAGCTACAGCGTCGTGTGCGCGTCGCCGGGCTATGTCGAGCAGCACGGCGTGCCGCAGACGCCGGCCGATCTCGAGCAGCACGTCTGTCTCGGGATGGTCGCGCCCGGCTTTCACTTCGACGAGTGGTCGCTGTCGGGGCCGCGCGGCGACGAGGTGATCCCGATCACGGCGCCGCCGTTTCGCGTGAACGTCGCCGAGGCGCTCGCGGTGGCCGTGCGGGAAGGGATGGGGATCGGCGGGTTGCCGCTCTATTCGGCGATCGGCGGGCTGCGCAGCGGGCACATCGTGCGCGTGATGCCCGAATACCGGTCGCACGTGATGAACATCTACGCCTTGTATCCGTCGCGCCAGTACCTCGATGCGAAAATCCGCACCTGGGTCGATTTCCTGCGCGACGAGCTGCCGGCCACGCTGGACGCCGACGAAGCCGCGCTCGCGAAGTTCACGGCTGCGACATGACGGCGCAGTCGAGCGCAATCTGACGAGATTTGTCCTTCACGCAACATTTTTTTACCAACGGACAGCGGACAGTTTGATACTGTTTCAATCATGGAGATTTGGATCTGCCCACACCCGGAGTCGCAATGGATACGCAACTGATGATCGGCCTTGGAGTTCTGCTTGGTGCGGCTGCTGCCGCCGCGGCGACGCGCGATCTGCTGCGCGGGATGAAGGCACGGATGAAGCCGGTGCCCGTGCCGGTGCGGGTGCGCCCGTCGTCGAACGGATCGCGCCGCGCCGATCGCTGATCGGGCGGCCTGTCAGATCGGGGAGGGCCGCATCGCGCGGCCCGATGGCCCGGCGCTCAGCCGAGTTCGACCACTTTGTCCCACGCAAACGCGGGATTTTCCAGCTCACCGGTGCGCCGGTGGATATAGCCGCGCGGGTTGCACACCACGTGCGTGCCGCTGTCGGTCACGTAATCGAATGAAGTATGCGTGTGGCCGTGGATCCACAGGTCCACGGGCGGCCGCACGAGTTCCGCCATGTCCGTCACGAATCCCGCCGACGCCAGGTCTTCCGCATAACGCTCCGCCAGCGAGCGCAGGTGCGGCGCATGATGGGTGACGACGATCGTGCGGCCCTCGAACGGCGTTGCGAGCCGTGCTTCCAGCCACGCGCGGCCTTGCCGGTGCAGCGCGATCGCGTCGGCCGGCGTGAAATCCCGCTCCGGCGCTTCCGCCGCATGCAGTGCCGCGTCGTGCGGCCACGTCACCTGGATCAATCCCTTGAAATCGAGCATCACGCGCACGCCGGCCTCGATCGAGCGTGCGATGGTCGCTTCGTCGGCGCCGAACAGCGAGAAATCGGTCCACAGCGTCGTACCCAGCACGCGAAAGCGCTGCGCCGGATCGACGTACACGCCGTTGTTCAGGTAATGCACGTGGTCGAGCGCCTGCGCGGCGTCGCGCATCGCGGTTTCGAGCGCGCCGAATTCGCCGTCGTAGTACTCGTGGTTGCCCGGCACGTAGACCACCGGCACGTCGGGGGCGAACGTCTCGGCGGCCCAGCGCAGGCCTTCCGCGTGATTGTGGATGTCGCCGGCCAGCACGACGAGATCCGCGTCGGCATGCGCGATCGTGTCGGGCTGGTTGCTTTCGAGATGCAGGTCGGACAGGACGCGGACTCTCATGGACATCGCTCCGGGGTTGGGGGGCTTCAGCGCAGGACCTTGCCGGGATTCATCAGTCCGCGCGGATCGAGCGCGGTCTTCAGCGTGCGCATCAGCGCCGTTTCGACCGGCGACTTGTAGCGCTGCGCGTCGTCGATCTTCAACTGGCCGATTCCGTGTTCCGCGCTGATCGTGCCGTGGTGACGGTGCACGTTGTCGTAGACGATGCGGTTGATCGGCTTCTGGAATTCCGCGAGGAACGCCTTCGGGTCGCCGCCTTCGGGCGTCTGCACGTTGTAGTGCAGGTTGCCGTCGCCGAGGTGGCCGAACGTGACCATCCGCGCACCCGGCGCGGCCTGCTGGATCGCCGCGTCGGTTTCGTCGATGAAGCGCGCGACCGACGAGATCGGCACCGCGATGTCGTGCTTGATGTTGAGGCCTTCGTCGGCCTGCGCGAGCGGGATGTGTTCGCGCAGGTCCCAGAACGCGCGCGACTGCGCGAGATTTTCCGCGACCACCGCGTCGACCACGAGCCCGGCCTCGAACGCTTTTTCCATCAGTGTCTCGAACAGCGCGCGCGCATGCGTTTCGCTCTCGTTGTCCGACAGTTCGAGCAGCACCGTCTGCGCATGCGTACGGTCGAACGGGTAGCGCAGTTGCGGATAGTGCTTGCCGACGAGTTGCATGCAGAAGTCCGACATCAGCTCGAAGCCGGTCAGCAGCGGGCCGGCCGCACGCTGCGCGAGCGCGAGGAAGTCGAGCGCCGCGTGCGGCGACTCGAGCGCGGCCAGCGCCGTGACCTGCGCGGCCGGCAGCGGATGCAGCTTCATCACGGCCGCCGTGATGATCCCGAGCGTGCCTTCCGCACCGATGAACAGGTCGCGCAGGTCGTAGCCGGTGTTGTCCTTGCGCAGCCCGCGCAGCCCGTCCCAGATTTCGCCCTGTGGCGTCACGACCTCGAGCCCGAGGCACAGCTCGCGTGCGTTGCCGTAGCGCAGCACCGCGGTGCCGCCCGCGTTGGTCGACAGGTTGCCGCCGATCGTGCAGCTGCCTTCGGCGGCGAGGCTCAGCGCGAACAGCCGGCCGCCTTCGCGGGCACGCGCCTGCACGTCGGCGAGGATCACGCCGGCGTCGACCGTGATCGTGTTGTTGTGCGGATCGAGGGCCCGCACGCGGTTCAGGCGCGCGAGGCTCAGCACTGCCTGGCCGCCACTCGCGTCGGGCGTCGCGCCGCCGGCGAGGCCCGTGTTGCCGCCCTGCGGCACGAGCGCGACGCCGTGCGTGTTCGCGAGCCGCACGAGCGCGGCGACTTCGGCCGTATCGGCCGGCTTCAGCACCGCGCACGCGCTGCCCTTGTAACGGCGGCGCCAGTCGGTCAGGAACGGTTCGGTGTCGTGGGGATCGGTCAGCACGTGTGCGGCGCCGATCGCGTCGCGGCAGGCGGATACGAAGGCTTCGGAAGAAATCATCACGTTCGGTCGCGTAAGGGTCAGGACGCGGCGCGCTGCCGCTTCGCCGCGCGCTTGAACGGCGCGACGTAGGCCAGCGCGGCCACGAAGAAGCCGACGGCGAGCGCGGTCTCGCACCAGCCGAGCGTCGCGGACAATCCGCGGTCGGACATGCCGCGCACGATGCCTTCGGCGAAATAGACGAGGATCAGCATGCTCGCCCACTGCATCGTATAGATGTTACGCCGCCAGACGCCGGGTAGCGCGAGCGCGAGCGGCACGGCCTTGAGCATCAGCGCCGAGCCGCCCGGGCGCAGCGGCGCGAGCCACAGTTCCCACGCGAGCGACAGCGCGATCAGCGCGACGAGGCACGCGGCCGCGGCCAGCGCGTAGTGCGGCCGGGGGGCAACGGTGCCGACGGCGGGGCGGGCGGGCGCGTTCATGCAGCCTCGGCGGCCTGGGCGTCGGCGAGGGCCGCCGCCGCGCGGGCGAGCCGCACGCCGAGCGCGGCCGCGAGTGCCTTTTCGTCGGCCGACAGCCCTTCGGGCGCGCTGCGATCGTGCTGCGACACATGCGAGGCGCCGTAAGGCGTGCCGCCGGTGCGCGTCGTGCTGAGCGCGGATTCCGTGTACGGGATTCCGACGATCATCATCCCGTGATGCAGCAGCGGCAGCATCATCGACAGCAGCGTCGATTCCTGGCCGCCGTGCAGGCTGCCGGTCGACGTGAACACGCAGGCCGGCTTGCCGGTCAGCGCGCCCGACAGCCATTGCGGCGTCGTGCCGTCGAGGAAATACTTGAGCGAGGCGGCCATGTTGCCGAAGCGGGTCGGCGAGCCGAGCGCGAGGCCCGCGCATTCCTCGAGATCGCGCAGTTCCGCGTAGGGCGGGCCGTCGGCGGGGATGTCGGGGGCGGTGGCTTCGCAGACCGTCGAGACGGACGGCACGGTGCGGATGCGGGCCTGCATGCCGGGCACGCTGTCGATGCCGTTTGCAATCGCGAGCGCGAGATCGCGCGTGGCGCCGTGACGGCTGTAATAGAGGACGAGGATGTCTTTCATGGGCGACGGAGCCGCGTGCGGCCGCGCGCATGCCCGGTGCAGTCGGCCCCTGCTGGATCGAGCGGCTATTATAGGGGCTGAAGTCGTCGCGCAGCGCGGCGGCGGCGCGCCGTCGGGCGCGCGGCATCAAGAAGGAGAAACCGTTTGCCGAAGTTGAGCGTCGATCTCGACACCCTCAAGCGCCTCGCGCAGTTCGCGGCCCGGCGCAGCGCCGAGGATCGCATCCCGCAAGTGGCGGGCAGCCTCACGTTCACGACGATGCTGGCACTCGTGCCGCTCGTGACGGTCGCGTTCGCGCTGTTCACCGCGTTCCCGATGTTCGCATCGTTCCAGATCTCGCTGCAGGGGTTCCTCGCGGATCACCTGATGCCCGCGCAGTTCAACGTCCAGATCTTCAAGTACCTGAACCAGTTCGCGTCGAAGGCCAAGGGGCTGACGACGGCCGGCCTGATCGTGCTCGTCGTCACGTCGGTGATGACGATGATGACGATCGAATCCGCGTTCAACCTGATCTGGCGGGTGCGCAAGCCGCGGCCGTTCGCGCAGCGCGTGCTCGCGTACTGGGCGCTGATCACGCTTGGGCCCTTGCTGTTCGGCGTGAGCCTGTCGATCTCGTCGTACCTGTTCACGCAGTCGCTGGCGTTCACCGGCGCCGCGCCGTCGACGTCGATCGTCGAATGGCTGCTCGCGCTCGTGTCGCTGCCGCTGACCGTGCTCGCGTTCACGCTGCTGTACGTGTATCTGCCGAACTGCACGGTCGCGTGGCGCGACGCGGTGATCGGCGGGCTGTTCGCCGCCATCGCGTTCGAGCTCGCGAAGCGTGGCTTCGGCTATTACGTCCGGCGCATTCCGACCTATACGGCCGTATACGGCGCGTTCGCGGCGCTGCCGGTGTTCCTGTTGTGGGTGTACCTGAGCTGGTTCATCGCGCTGCTCGGCGCGATGGTGGCGTCCGCGCTGCCGGCGATCCGCGTCGGCCAGTTCCATCGCATCCACTATCCGGGCAGCGACCTGCTCGACGCGCTCGAATTGCTCGCGCGGCTGGCCGAGGCGCGCGCGGTCGGCAAGGCGGGCTATACGGCGATGCGGCTCGCGACCATGTTGCGCTGCGACATGGAAACCGCGCAGCGGCTGCTGCTGACGATGGAGGAGCGGGAATGGATCGCGCGGCTGGACAGCGGCGAACTGGCGCCGCGCTACATCCTGCTGGCGAACCCGGAGCAGCTGACGCTGGCGCAGCTGTTCGACGTGCTGGTGATCGACCGCACCGAGCTGACCTACCAGCTGCAGCGGCGTCGCAGCCACGTCGAAGGCGCGGCACTGCTCGAGGTGCTGTCGAACGACCGGTTCGACGTATCGCTCGCGTCGCTGATCGCCGCGCACCGGCTGACGGGCGTGCAGCCGGCGACGACCGTGCCGGGGCCGGTGCCCGGCGAGGCGCCCGACCCGCACGCGCGGCCGCCGAAAACGGCGTGACGCGGTGCCGGGCGGGCGTTACAGCGGAATCTTGCCGGTGCAGATGTCCTTGAACATCACCCAGTCGCCCATCAGGCTGTAGATCGGGTGCCGGAACGTGGCGGGGCGATTCTTCTCGAAGAAGAAGTGTCCGACCCACGCGAATCCGTAGCCGCACACGACGGCTGCCGGCAGCCACGGCCAGTGGCCCGTCGCGATCGCCATCGCGACGCAGCCGATCACGCCGAGCGAGCCGATGAAGTGCAGCCGCCGCGACGTCAGGTTCTGGTGTTCGTTCAGGTAGTACGGGTAGAAATCAGCGAAGCTGGCGAATTGCTCCGTATGCGTATGCGCCATGGCCGTCTCCTCGGGCCGCCGTCCATGCGGTCATTGTGCGGCCGGCGGCCCGTGTCCGCAAGCGGGGGGCGGCCGCGCCGCGCGGGCTTGCGCTTTCCTTTTGACAGGCTTTCCGATAGCATCGAAAGCGGTTTTGCATTCAAGCATGAGGGGACTACGATGCGCGTCAGCGATATTCTGAAAGTGAAGGGCAACACGTTGTTTACGGTGACGCCCGATAAGCCGCTGCGCGAAGCGGTCGATACGATGGCCGAACACGATATCGGTTCGCTCGTCGTGATGGAGTACGGCGATCTCGTCGGGATGCTGACGTTCCGCGAAATCATCCTGCGCCTGCACGTGAACGGCGGCGCGATCGGCGACGTGCAGGTGCGCAAGGTGATGGACGAGCCGCTCACGTGCACGCCGGAAACCGACGTCAACGAAGTGCGCCGGATGATGCTCGAGCGCCATGCGCGCTACATGCCGGTGCTCGACAAGAAGGTGCTGATGGGCGTCATCTCGTTCTACGACGTCGCGAAGACGGTCGTCGAGGCGCAAAGCTTCGAGAACCGGATGCTGAAGGCGTACATCCGCGACTGGCCGGAATCGGAAGCCGAAGCACAGAAGCCGTGAAACTCGTCGCGCCCGGTGCCATGACGCGCGGGCGCTGCCATTCGGCGCACGGCGGCGCAGGTTCAGCCTGCGCCGCCGTTTTTTCGACAACAACACAAGGCCCGCGCAGCTTCGCCCAGACGATGCGCGCGTATTCCGCATGAGCGATCACACGCAAGTCTCTTCCGCGTCGCGCGGCGAACGGCGCGCCCACGCGTCGCAGTTCGACCTGTTGCGCCAGCGTCGTTTCGCGCCGTTCTTCACGACCCAGTTCCTGGGCGCGCTGAACGACAACGTGTTCAAGATCGGGTTCACGTCGCTCGTCACCTATCACACCGCGCGTTTCTCCGGCGTCGACGCCAAGACGGCCGCGTTCCTGATTTCCGCGATCTTCATCTTGCCGTTCGTGCTGTTCTCGGCCACCTCCGGCCAGATCGCCGACAAATACGACAAGGCGACGCTCACGCGCTTCGTGAAGACCTTCGAGATCGTGCTGATGCTGGTCGGCGCGGCCGGCTTCGTCACGCACAGCGCGACGCTGCTGTATCTGTGCACGTTCATGATGGGGATGCACTCGACGCTGTTCGGCCCCGTCAAGTATTCGTACCTGCCGCAGCATCTCGGCGACCATGAGCTGGTCGGCGGCAACGGCCTCGTCGAGATGGGCACGTTCATCGCGATCCTGATCGGGACGATCATCGGCGGCGCGGCCGCGGGCATCGAAGGCAGCGGCGAGCGCGTGCTGGCCGTCAGCGTCGTCGTCATCGCGTTCGCGGGGCGGCTCGTCGCGCAGCGCGTGCCGCCGACGCCCGCGCCGCAGCCGGATCTCGTGATCAACTGGAACCCGTTCAGCGAAACGTGGCGCAACCTCGGGCTCGCGCGGCAGAACCGCACCGTGTTCCTGAGCCTGCTCGGCATCTCGTGGCTGTGGTTCGTCGGCGCGACGTTCCTCACGTCGTTCTTCAATTTCGCGAAGGACGTGCTGTCCGCGAGCCCCGACGTCGTCACGATCCTGCTCGCGACGTTCTCGGTCGGAATCGGCCTCGGCTCGCTGCTGTGCGAGCGGCTGTCGCAGCGGCGCGTCGAGATCGGCCTCGTGCCGCTCGGCTCGATCGGCATCAGCGTGTTCGCGATCGAGCTGTACTTCGCGAGCCGCTCGCTGCCGTCGCCCGGCCATCTGCTGTCGGTCGGGGAATTCCTGGCCGGTGCGCGCCACTGGCGCATCCTGGCCGACCTGTTCCTGCTCGCGATGTTCGGCGGCTTCTACAGCGTGCCGCTGTATGCGCTGATCCAGAGCCGCAGCGCGCCGACCCACCGTGCGCGGATCATCGCCGCGAACAACATCCTGAACGCGCTGTTCATGATCCTGTCGGCGCTGTTGGCGATGGGGCTGACCAAGGCCGGCGTCGACATCCCGGGCCTGTTCCTCGTCACCGCGCTGCTGAACGTCGTGGTCGCGACGTATATCTACCTGCTCGTCCCCGAGTTCCTGCTGCGCTTCGTCGCGTGGGTGCTGGTGCACACGTTCTACCGGATTCGCCTCGTGCATGCGGAGCGGATCCCGGAAGAGGGCGCGGCCGTGCTTGTGTGCAACCACGTGAGCTACGTCGATGCGCTGGTGCTGGCCGCCGCGAGCCCGCGGCCGATCCGGTTCGTGATGGATCACCGGATCTTCAGGACGCGCTTCGCGAGCTGGGTGTTCCGGCATGCGAAGGCGATTCCGATCGCGCCGCGCCACGAGGATCCCGACATGCTTGCGCGTGCGTACGACGCATGCGAGGCCGCGCTGAAGGAAGGCGAACTCGTGTGCATCTTCCCCGAGGGCAAGCTGACCAAGACGGGCGACATCAACACGTTCCACCACGGCATCACCGAGATCCTGGGCCGTACGCCGGCGCCCGTGATTCCGATGGCGCTGCGCGGGCTGTGGGGCAGCTATTTCTCCCGTCATGCCGATGCGCGCATGCCGCGGCCCATCAAGCGCGGCGTGATGAGCCGGCTGACGCTCGCGGTCGGCGAGCCGATCCCGGCCTCGGTCGCGACGCCCGAGGCACTGCAGGCCGCGGTGACCGAGTTGCGCGGCGCGCGCAAATAGAGCAGGGTCGGCCGACGGCAGGCTGCGCCGTGCTGCGATGTCCGGCTCCGCCGGCGGCTCGGTGCGATCGGGTGAGCCGGCTTCATCGGCATGACGGCGCCGGCTTGCCCGCTCCACGGTGCGCTGCGCGTGCCGTGCCGCACAGGTCCCGCGTCGGCGGGACGGCTGGCATAATATAGGCTTGTCTATATTCCACGACCCGCAAGTTATGGACCTGTCTATATTCCGGCAGGCTTGTGTTTGCGTGTCCATTTCTCTTTGGGCGGTTCCATCATGTCCGGCAATACCCTCGGCACACTTTTCACTGTCACGACCTTCGGCGAATCGCACGGTCCCGCGATCGGCTGCGTGATCGACGGCTGCCCGCCGGGAATGGGGCTGACCGAAGCGGACATCCAGGTCGAGCTCGATCGCCGCAAGCCCGGTACGTCGCGGCACGTGACGCAGCGCCAGGAGGCCGACGAGGTCGAGATCCTGTCCGGCGTGTTCGAAGGCGTGACGACCGGCACGCCGATCGCGCTGCTGATCCGCAACACCGACCAGCGCAGCAAGGACTACGGCAACATCGTCGAGACGTTCCGTCCCGGCCATGCCGACTACACCTACTGGCAGAAGTACGGCATCCGCGACTACCGCGGCGGCGGCCGCTCGTCCGCGCGCCTGACCGCGCCGATCGTCGGCGCGGGCGCGGTCGCGAAGAAGTGGCTGCGCGAGCGCTTCGGCGTCGAGGTGCGCGGCTACATGAGCGGTCTCGGCGAGATCGACGTGCCGTTCGTCGACTGGTCGCACGTCCGCGAGAACCCGTTCTTCTCGCCGAACGCGACGATCGTTCCGGAGCTGGAAGCCTACATGGACGCGCTGCGCAAGGACGGCGATTCGATCGGCGCGCGCATCGACGTCGTCGCGTCGGGCGTGCCGGTCGGCTGGGGCGAGCCGGTATTCGACCGTCTCGATGCGGACATCGCGAAGGCGATGATGAGCATCAACGCGGTGAAGGGTGTCGAGATCGGCGCGGGCTTCGACAGCGTCGCGCAGCGCGGCTCGGTGCACGGCGACGAACTGACGCCGGCGGGCTTCGTCGGCAACCATGCGGGCGGGGTGCTTGGCGGGATTTCGACCGGGCAGGACCTCACCGTGTCGATCGCGATCAAGCCGACGTCGAGCATCCGCACGCCGCGCCGATCGATCACGAAGGCTGGCGAAGAAGCGACGGTCGAAACCTTCGGCCGCCACGACCCGTGCGTCGGCATTCGCGCGACGCCGATCGCCGAGTCGATGCTCGCGCTGGTGCTGATCGACCACGCGCTGCGCCATCGCGCGCAGTGCGGCGACGTCGAGACGCCGACGCCGAAGATCGCGGGCAGCGCGACCTGAAGCAATGGGGCCGGCATGCGCCGGTTCGATGCGAAACGGGGCGCCTGGGGCGCCCCGTTTTCATTGGGCCGCGGAATCCGGCGGCGCGGCCGATTCGCGCACCCGCAACTCCGGCAATACCGCCCAACCGGGCCCGGCTGCGCCGTTCTCGAGTGCGTCGAGCAACGCGCGGGCGGCCTTGCGGCCGATCGCATCGGTGTCGACCCACATCGTCGTCAGCGCCGGCCGGATTTCGCGCGCCAGCGCGACATCGTCGAAGCCGGTGATCGACAGCTGCGAAGGCACATCGATGCCCAGTGTCTGCGCCTCGAGCAGGGCGCCGAGCGCGAGCGCGTCGTTGCCGCAGATCACGGCCGTCGGGCGCGTCGCCCCGCTGTCGGCGATCGCGCGCAGGCTAGCCCGCCCGAACGCGATCGTGGCAGTGCCCTCATGCTGGTGGACCGGCCGGACCGCGAGCCCGCGCGCGGCGAGCGTGTCGTGAATGCCGCGCAGGCGGGCCTGCACACGGTCGTTGTCCGCCGAAGGCTGCATGATGATCGCGAAATCGCGATGCCCGAGGTCGAGCAGGTGCGTGGTCAGCCGCGCGAATGCCGCGCGGTTGTCGAAGCCGATGCAGCAGTGCGGGCTGTCGTCGCGGTAAGCGTAGGTGACGACATACGGCACCCGATGCAGGTCGAGCAGTTCGAATACTTCCGGCGGATAGGCTTCACCGACCAGCGACACGGCTTCGACGCCGCGCGACAGCATCGCGCGCACCTGCGCGAGCGCCTGCGCCGGATCGTAATTCGAGCAGCCCAGGAACAGGGTGATGCCGTGCTCGGCCATGACCGCCTGCATGCCCGCTACCTGCGACGCGAACACCTGGTCGTCGAGCGTCGGGATGATCGCCCCCGTGATGTGGGTGCGCGTGGAGGCGAGTGCGCGGCCGGCTGCGTTGGGAATCCAGTTCAGTGCGCGTGCCGCGTCGCGCACGCGTTGCTGGACGTCGGCCGAGACCTTGCCGGGATCGTTGTAGACGCGCGAAACGGTCGCGGTCGACACGCCGGCGAGTTTCGCGACGTCCCCGAGCACCGACCGGCCGCTGCCGCGGCGTGCGCGAGCCGCGCCGCCGCCGGATGGAGGCGTGTTCATCGATCATCTCCGGGCGCGGCTGTCCCGCAGGCTTCGCGCGTAGTCAAAAACGCCATCGTTTACCCTCGATTCGTCGTGGTCCCGCTTGCATTCCCGGTCTCGCCTGTGCGAATGTAAGCGCTATCTTGATGCTACTCCGTATTATGTCAGACACAAGTTTCTACCGTGTTGTGAAGTTTTCGTCGACGACGGCCTTTCGGGCCATTTTGTCCGTCGAAAATGTAAGCGATTACATTTGATGATGACCCACGCAAAACCACCTCGAATCGCGGTCGTCGGCAGCATCAACGTCGACCTCGTCACGCATGCGCCGCGGCTGCCCGTGCCGGGCGAAACGCTGCTCGGCACCACGTTCCAGACCGTTCACGGCGGCAAGGGCGCGAACCAGGCGGTGGCGGCGGCCCGTCTCGGTGCATCGGTCGCGATGATCGGCTGCGTCGGCAACGACGCATTCGGCGCACGTCTGCACGATGCACTGGCGGCGGAACGCATCGACGTGACGCACCTGCACCGGATCGACGGCGAGGCAACCGGGGTCGCGACGATCACGGTCGATGCGCACGGGGCGAACAGCATCGTTGTCGTGCCCGGTGCAAACGCGCGTCTCGATGCCGAATTGATCGATCGGGCGCGCGACGCGATCGCCGGGGCGGCGCTGATGGTGTGCCAGCTCGAGGTGCCGATCGAGACCGTTGCACGCGCCATCGGCAGTGCGATCGCACAGCGGACGCCGGTGCTGCTCAATCCGGCGCCCGCACGGCCGCTGTTCGACGCCTTGCTGGCCCGGATCGACTACCTCGTCGTCAACGAAACGGAAGCGGAGTCGCTGACCGGCATCGCCGTCGGCGACGATGCCGCAGCGGTGCGGGCCGCCGATGCGCTGTGCGCGAAGGGTGTCGGCAACGTGCTGGTCACGCTGGGCGCGCGCGGCGTCTGCTGGCGCGGCAGCGCAGGGAACGGCCGCCATCGGGCAATGGCGGTGGTCGCCGTCGATACGACGGCGGCCGGCGACACCTTCGTCGGCGGCTTCGCGGCCGCCCGGGCGAGCGGTGCGTCGATGGACGACGCGATCGCGTTCGGCCAGCGTGCGGCCGCGATCAGCGTCACGCGCTACGGCGCACAGACGTCGATTCCGACACGCGAAGAAGTGGAACGCATGGCCGTCTAGATTCCGCGACGACGGAAAGGCCAGGCCGGCACTCAACCAAGACATGGAGACAAACGCAATGTACGAAGACCACGCTGTTCCGCCTGCGCCGCCACGTATCCGGCGCGGACAACGTATCGCGCTCGCGCTGCTGATGGCGAGCGGGATCGTCAATTATCTCGACCGCGGCACGCTGGCCGTCGCGAGCTCGGCAATCCGGGGCGATCTCGGGCTGTCGCTTTCGCAGATGGGGTTGCTGCTGTCGGCATTCTCGTGGAGCTATGCGCTGTGCCAGTTCCCGGTCGGCGGACTCGTCGATCGCATCGGACCGCGCCGGCTGCTCGGCATCGGGCTGATCGTCTGGTCGTTCGCGCAGGCAGCGGGCGGCATCGTGTCCACCTTCGGCTGGTTCATCGTCGCGCGCATCGTGCTCGGCATCGGTGAGGCGCCGCAGTTCCCGTCGGCGGCGCGGGTGGTGAGCAACTGGTTTCCGTTGCGTGCACGCGGTACGCCGACCGGGATCTTCAACGCGGCGTCGCCGCTCGGCACCGCGCTCGCGCCATTGCTGCTGGCGGTGCTCGTCGCATCGTTCAACTGGCGCTGGGCATTCGTCGTGACGGGGGCGCTCGGCCTCGTCGTCGCCGTCGTCTGGTTTGCGCTGTACCGCGATCCGGCGCGCGCGCAATTGACGGCGGCGGAACGCGGGTATCTCGATGCCGATGCGCAAACATCCGTCGCGATGCCGAAACTGACCTTCGCCGACTGGCGCAGCCTGTTCTCGCACGGCACGACCTGGGGCATGCTGATCGGCTTCTTCGGTTCCGTGTATCTGAACTGGGTCTACCTGACCTGGCTGCCGGGGTACCTGACGATGGAGCGTCACATGAGCCTCATTCGCACCGGGTTTGCGGCGTCCGTGCCGTTCCTGTGCGGATTCGTCGGTTCGCTCGTTGCCGGCTGGCTGTCGGATCTGGTGACGCGCCGCAGCCGCTCGCCGGTCGTGAGCCGGCGCAATGCGGTGGTCGTCGCGATGCTCGGGATGGTCGCGTTCACGATTCCGGCCGCACTCGTGCAGAGCAACACGGTCGCGCTCGCCTGCATTTCGGTCGTGATCTTTCTCGCCAATGCGGCATCGGCGTGCTCGTGGGCGCTCGCGACGGCGGCCGCCCCGCCGAGCCGCGTCGCATCGCTCGGCGCGATCCAGAATTTCGGCGGTTTCATCGGCGGTGCGCTTGCGCCGATCGTGACGGGTGTCATCGCGCAGAAGTGGTCGTTCGTGCCGGCGCTGCTGACGGCCGCGGCAATCGCATTCGCCGGCGCGATGGCTTACCTGCTGCTGGTGCGCAAACCGATTCCCGAGCAGTCCGCAAGCGCCGCGCCCGGGCCGCTGCCGGCCTGAGTCCGTCGGCTACACCCCTGTATTCACTGAAGGAAGGAGAAACAGATGCAACCACATCAGCAATCGACCGCGACCATCGAGGGGATCGTACCGGTGATGCTGACGCCGTTCGACGACGCGGGCGAGATCGACTACGCGGGCCTCGAGCGACTCATCGAATGGTATCTGGCGCACGGCTCGGATGCGCTGTTCGCGGTCGCGCAATCGAGCGAGATGCAATTCCTGAGCCTTGCCGAACGTGCGCAACTCGCGCGTTTCGTGGTCGAGCGGGTGGCCGGGCGCGTGCCCGTCGTCGCGTCCGGCCATATCAGCGACGATCTGGATGCGCAGGCCGCCGAGCTGCGTGCCGCGGCGGAATCGGGTGCGCAAGGCGTCGTGCTCGTGACCAACCGCCTCGATCCGCAGCGCAAGGGCAGCGCCGCGCTGCTCGACCATCTTCACAAGCTGCTCGCCCGGTTGCCGTCGGATCTGCCGCTCGGTTTGTACGAATGTCCGGCGCCTTATCGGCGACTGCTGTCCGATGATGAACTGCGTGCGTGCATCGACACGGGCCGCTTCGTGATGTTGAAGGACGTGAGCTGCGACCTGGAGACGGTGAAGCGACGCGTCGCACTCGCCGCGGGGTCGCCGCTGAAGATCCTGAATGCGAATGCCGCGATCGCATGGGATGCGATGAAGGCGGGCTCCGCCGGCTTCAACGGCGTGTTCACCAACTTCCATCCCGACCTGTATCGATGGTTGCGCACGCAGGGCGACTCGGATCCGGCGCTTGCCGACGAGTTGTCGACGTTCCTGGTGCTGTCGGCGGTGTCGGAAGCGCTGGGCTACCCGGCGCTCGCGAAGCTCTATCATCAACGGATCGGCACGTTCGGATCGATTCGTTGCCGTGCGATCGACTACGACGTGCGCGAACGGTTCTGGGCGCTCGACGCGGTGCTCGACAAGATCGTGTCCGGTACCGAGCATTTCCGTCGGCGGATCGCGGCGCGCTAGTGCAGCCGATGCGGGGCGCGGTGCATGAATCGCGCGCCCGATGGAGGGCGGGGCGGTGTCGAATGCGGAACCGGCGAAAAAAACGCCGCGCGAGGCGGCGTCTTTCGGCAGGTC
>NZ_CAJPGQ010000017.1:0-139112 GCF_905339595.1 Burkholderia sp. BCC1977 | reverse complement strand
CTCTAGACGAAGGGGACAACGTACTGCTTACATCTTTAATACAAAAGCCCGCTCAAAAACGTCTTGAACGGGCTTCGTTCTGGCGGAGCGGACGGGACTCGAACCCGCGACCCCCGGCGTGACAGGCCGGTATTCTAACCGACTGAACTACCGCTCCAACTTTTTGCACCGTTACCTGCAGGACGTCGGTTACGTTCCTGCAAGCCTCGCGACACTTCTACGAAACGCCGCTGAATCTGGCGTCCCCTAGGGGATTCGAACCCCTGTACTCACCGTGAAAGGGTGATGTCCTAGGCCTCTAGACGAAGGGGACATAATCTTTTCAGATCTGTCTGACTTTCGCTATTCACTCATCATCAACAGCGAAGGCCGAAATTCTAACTGCTTTAAATCATTTTGTGAAGCATTTATTACTACCACCACTGCTTCGCAAATCAATCCATTCTGCTCTGATGGTGGAGGTAAGCGGGATCGAACCGCTGACCTCTTGCATGCCATGCAAGCGCTCTCCCAGCTGAGCTATACCCCCTTGCAGAACAGAAATGAGATTATATGGACCGAATTTGAACTTGTAAATACCCTTTTTGCGATTCGAGCGAAATTTTTTGCGAAGCCGCCCGTGACGTCACGTACGGGCAGCTTCGCACTCGCCCCAACCTCAGGCCAGCGCGGCCTCGATACGCGACACCACGACATCGCGACCGAACAGCACGAGCACCGCGTCGATCGACGGCGTATGCGTCGTGCCCGCCACCAGCAGGCGCACCGGCATCGCGAGCTGCGGCATCTTCAGCTTGTGCGCGCCGAGCGTCGCCTTCAGCGCGGCGGACACCGCCTCCTTCGTCCAGTCGGCCGCCTTCAGCGCGGCGGCGAGATCGGCCAGCGCCGGGCGCACCGCATCGGTCACGTGCTGCGCGAGCGCGTCGGCATCCGGCGCCGGCACACGGTAGAACATCGCGGCGCCTTCGGCGATCTCCTTGACCGTCGTCGCGCGGTCCTTCATCAGGCCGACCACGGCGTCGAGCGCGGGGCCCGTCGCGATCGCCGCGTCGTCGATGCCGAGCGCGTCGAGGAACGGCTTCGCCAGCGCGGCGAGTCGCGCGTTGTCCGCTTCCTTGATGTAGTGGGCGTTCAGCCAGCTCAGCTTGCCGTGGTCGTACTGCGCGGGCGACTTGCCGAGATGCTCGAGGTCGAACCATTCGACGAACTGTTCGCGCGAGAAGATTTCGGCATCGCCGTGCGACCAGCCGAGACGCGCGAGATAGTTGACGACGGCCTCCGGCAGGAAGCCTGCGTCGCGATACGCCATCACGCTCATCGCGCCATGCCGCTTGCTCATCTTCTCGCCCTGCTCGTTCAGCACGGTCGGCAGGTGCGCATAGACCGGCGGCTCGCCGCCGAGCGCGCGCAGGATGTTGATCTGGCGCGGCGTGTTGTTCACATGGTCGTCGCCACGGATCACGTGCGTGATGTTCATGTCCATGTCGTCCACGACCACGCAGAAGTTGTAGATCGGCGTGCCGTCCGGACGCGCGATCACGAGGTCGTCGAGCTCCTCGTTCGAGATCTCGACACGCCCCTTCACCGCGTCGTCCCACACGACCGTGCCGGTCAGCGGATTGCGGAACCGCAGCACGGGCTTCACGCCGGCCGGCGGCTCGGGCAGCACCTTGCCCGGCTCCGGACGCCACGTGCCGTCGTAACGCGGCTTGAGGCCGGCCTCGCGCTGGCGTTCGCGCAGCGCGTCGAGTTCCTCGGCCGACATGTAGCACGGGTACGCGAGGCCCTGCTCGAGCATCTGCGCGAGCACCGCGCGATAGCGGTCCATCCGCTGCATCTGGTAGATCGGGCCTTCGTCGAAATCCAGGCCGAGCCACTGCATCCCCTCGAGGATCGCGTCGACGGCTTCCTGCGACGAGCGCTCGACGTCGGTATCCTCGATACGCAGCACGAACGTGCCGTTCATCTTGCGCGCGAACGCCCACGGATAGAGCGCGGAGCGGATGTTGCCGAGGTGGATGAAGCCGGTGGGACTCGGCGCGAAGCGGGTACGGACAGGACGGGTCATAAACGGTAACTCGAACGCCTGGGGCGCATGAATGATTCGACGCGGGATCGACGGCGACAGCCCGGACAGCAATGGGGCCGGCCGCGCCCGGAACGGGAAAGAAGCCGGAATTATACTCGCGCCGCCCTTCGCGCCAAGCGCGCCGCTTGCTTTATGATGTGCGCGCCGCGGCCGCCAGCCGGCGCCGCGCCGGCCGCGCGGTTTCTGCCGCACGGCCGCTCGGAACCTATCGCCGCCGCGGGCCGCAGGGCCCGCCGCCAAGCCGCCGGAGAACCATTCGATGTCGTCCCCTCGCCTGTCGCGCCGTCACTTCACGATCGCTTGCGCATCCGCCAGCCTCGCCGCCTGCACGTCGTTCGGCGACAAGTCCCGCCCCGACAACGCCGCGAATCCCGCGCAGTCGCGCGAGAAGCCCGTGAAGATCGGCATCGCGCTCGGCGGCGGCGCCGCCCGCGGCTTCTCGCACATCGGTGTGCTGAAGGCGCTCGAGGCGCGCGGCATCCCGGTCGAGATCGTGGCCGGCACGAGCGCGGGCTCGGTGGTCGGCGCGCTGTATGCGTCGGGGATGAGCGGACTGCAGATCAACAAGATCGCGCTCGACATGGATCAGGCGGCCATCAGCGACTGGGCATTGCCGTTCCGCTCGCGCGGGCTGCTGCAGGGCGTCGCGCTGCAGAACTTCCTGAACAAGACGCTCAACAACCGGCCGATCGAAAAGATGGCGAAGCCGCTCGGCATCGTCGCGACCGACCTGCAGAACGGCCAGCCGATCCTGTTCCAGCAGGGCAATACGGGGCTGGCGGTGCGTGCGTCGTGCAGCGTGCCGTCGGTGTTCGAGCCCGTGAAGATCGGCAACCGCGAATACGTCGACGGCGGCCTCGTGAGCCCGGTGCCCGCGTCGTTCGCACGCAAGATGGGCGCGAGCTTCGTGATCGCGGTCGACATCTCGTCGCGGCCGGACGGCGCGGCGACCAACAACCCGATCGAGATGCTGCTGCAGACCTTCACGATCATGGGCCAGACGATCAAGACCTACGAGCTCGACAAATACGCGGATGTCGTGATCCGCCCGAACCTCGCGGCGATGAGCGGCAGCGACTTCAACCAGCGCAACGCGGCGATCCTCGCGGGCGAGGAAGCCGTCGCGCGCATCATGCCCGAGCTGCAACGCAAGCTCGCGACGGCCCGCGGCGCCGCGGCGGCATAAGCGGACGCATCGCGGGGCGCGGCGCCCCCGGCGACAACAGCACCGCCCCCGTTACTATCTTCACGCCCCGATAATCGGGGCTATGGCCAGCCAGGCCCGGCATGATTCTCGCCCCCAGTCGCAGTCATGATCCGGGGGGTGTTGTCACCGGGCCTGGTGGGTGGCTGGTGATCGCTGATAGGGGTTTGGCCGGGATATCCCGACGCCGTCCGTAACGTGGATGCCGAGACTTGCCACCGTTGTTGCAGGCCAATCCGTTCACTCTGCATAAACTTCGATGCAAGACACTCAACAACGTGACGCCGTCGATGTCTTTGTCGGCGTCGATGTCGGTAAAGGTCATCATCACGCCGTGGCACTCGATCGGAACGGTAAGCGCCTGTACAACAGGGCTCTACCCAACGACGAGGCCAAGCTGCGCGCCCTCATCACCGAACTCAAGACTCACGGTCGACTGCTGTTCGTCGTCGATCAGCCTTCCACCATCGGTGCGCTTCCTGTAGCCGTCGCCCGCGCTGAAGGCGTACTCGTTGCCTATCTGCCCGGACTGGCCATGCGCCGCATCGCTGATTTGCACGCCGGCGAAGCCAAGACCGATGCCCGCGACGCCGCCATCATCGCCGAAGCCGCTCGCTCGATGCCGCATACGCTGCGCTCGCTTCGACTGGCCGACGAGCAGCTCGCCGAACTCACCATGCTCTGCGGCTTCGATGACGACCTCGCCGCTCAGGTCACGCAGACCAGCAACCGCATTCGCGGCCTGCTTACTCAGATCCATCCGGCGCTCGAGCGTGTTCTCGGACCGCGCCTTGACCATCCAGCGGTACTCGATCTGCTTGAGCGCTATCCGTCGCCCGCCGCGCTTGCCGGCACCAGCGAGAAGACGCTCGCCAATCGCCTGACCAAGCTCGCTCCTCGCATGGGCAAAGGCTTAGCGGCCGAGATCGTTCAGGCACTGAGCGAACAAGCCGTGACCGTGCCTGGCACGCAAGCCGCCACCATCGTCATGCCCCGTTTGGCCCAGCAGCTTGCGGCCTTGCGTCAGCAACGCGACGAGGTCGCTGCCGAAGTTGAACGACTGGTGCTTGCTCACCCTCTTTGGCCGGTCCTGACCAGCATGCCGGGAGTCGGCGTCAGGACCGCCGCCAGACTCATGACCGAAGTTGCCCACAAAGCCTTCGCTTCGGCCGCCCACTTGGCAGCCTATGCTGGCCTTGCCCCGGTAACCCGGCGCTCAGGCTCGTCGATCCGTGGCGAGCACCCATCCAGACGGGGCAACAAGGTGCTCAAGCGAGCCTTGTTCCTCTCTGCCTTCGCGGCCTTAAGAGACCCAGTCTCGCGGGCTTATTACTCGCGCAAGATCCAGCAAGGCAAGCGCCACAACCAGGCCCTCATCGCACTGGCACGGCGACGCTGCGACGTTCTGTTCGCCATGCTGCGCGACGGCACCATTTACCAACCCAAGTCAGCCCCTAACGCTTGACGAAACACATAGGGGCACCCCGCCGCTTCCGCGCGCCCCAAAACAAAAAACCCTGCCGCCTTTCGGTGACAGGGTTTTCTTGATCCGGCCGATCGCCGGCGAGCGTCAGTTGCTGCCGTTCGCCGCGTCGTCGCCGATCGTCGCGCGCACGCGCTGGCGCAGGTCGTCGGCCTTCATCGGGAACTCCGACTCGAGCCGGCGCGCGCCGGTGAAACGCTTTTCCCAGTAGCCGTTGTCGAGATCGTCGACGCGAATCGTGCTGCCCGTCGACGGCGAATGCACGAACTTGTTGTCGCCGATGTAGATGCCGACGTGCGAGAACGTACGGCGCATCGTGTTGAAGAACACGAGGTCGCCCGGCTTCAGGTTGCTCATGCTGACCTTCTCGCCGACGCGGCTCATCTCTTCCGCGCGACGCGGCAGCGACATGCCGAGCGTGTCCTGGAACACGTAGCGCACGAAACCGCTGCAGTCGAGGCCGGAATCCGGCGAGTTGCCGCCCCAACGGTAGCGCACGCCGATCATGTTCAGCGCGCCGACGACGACGTCGCCTGCCTTGCCCGCCATGCCGGCAAGAAACGACTTCGCGCCGCCGCTCGACGACTGGGCACTGGTCTGCTGGAGGGAGGAACTCGACCCGATTTGAGTCGAATTCGTGACATTCTGGTTAAAACTGCTGACTTCGTCGGCGAACGCGCCGGGAGCTGCTGCGAACAGGGCGCCGATGAACAGCCCGGCGAGGGTGCGCGCGCATGCCTGGGTCAGGGATCGATGCTGCATTGGGCGATGGAATGTGCTTAAAAATCAGCTGATTGGCGGAAAATTTCGGTCGATACTAGCCAGCGCGTAATCGTTTGTCAAAACAAATTAAAAAATACAATCGAGATGGTCAGACCATTGGACGCTTATCACGCTTTCCAGACCGCTTTCAACAGCTTTTGTGTGTAAGGATGTGACGGTTTCGTGAAGATATCGGCCACCTCTCCGGACTCGACGATCGCCCCGCCCTGCATCACCGCGACCCGGTGCGCCATCGCACCGATCACCTCCAGGTCGTGGCTGATGAATACATAGCCGAGGTTGTATTTCTGTTGCAAATTCGCGAGCAGCTTCAGCACCTGCTGCTGGATCGACACGTCGAGCGCGGACGTCGGTTCGTCAAGGATCAGGATGCGCGGCTCCAGCACGAGCGCGCGCGCGATCGCGATCCGCTGGCGCTGGCCGCCGGAGAATTCGTGCGGATAGCGATGCAGCACCGTGCGGTCGAGGCCGACTTCGCGCAACACGGCCAGCGACTTCGCGCGGCGCGCATCCGGCGTGAGCTCCGGGCGATGCAGCTCGAGCCCCTCGCCGACGATCCGCTCGATCGTGTGACGCGGCGACAGCGAACTGAATGGATCCTGAAAGACGACCTGCATGTTCGAGCGCAGTGCAGTCTGCTCGCGGCCGCGATAGGTCGACAGCGCGCGCCCCTGGAATTCGATCTCGCCGTGCGCCGTCCTTTGCAGCCCGAGCAGCGCCATCGCGAGCGTCGATTTCCCGGAGCCGGATTCGCCGACGATCCCGAGCGTCTCGCCCTGCCGCACCGACACGGACACGTCCGCGACCGCCGTCACGGGCGTCGTGCCGAACCAGCCCGCGAAGCCCGGCCGCTTGCGCGCGAACTGCACGCTGACGTGGCGCGCATCGAGCACGACGGGCGCGATCGGCATCACCGGCGCGACCGCGCGCTGCGGCCGGCTGTTCAGCAGCCGCCGGGTATACGGATGATCCGGCTCCGCGAAGATCCGCTCGACCGGCCCGCTTTCGACCAGCTTGCCGCGCTCCATCACCGCGACCCGCTCGGCGAAGTGCCGCACGAGGTTCAGGTCGTGCGTGATCAGCAGGATCGCCATCCCGCGCTTTTCCGCCTCCTCCCGCTGCAGCTCGAGCAGCAGGTCGACGATCTGCGCGCGGATCGTCACGTCGAGCGCGGTGGTCGGCTCGTCCGCGAGCAAGAGCCGCGGCCGGCAGGCGAGCGCCATCGCGATCATCGCGCGCTGCCGCTGGCCGCCCGACAACTGGTGCGGGTAACTGTCGACGCGCTTCTCCGGCTCCGCGATGCCGGTGCGCGCAAGCAGCGCGATCGCGCGCTTGCGTGCCTCCGACGCCGTCACGCCGTCGTGCAGCACGATCGTCTCGCCGATCTGCGCGCCGATCGTATACAGCGGGTTGAGCGCCGTCATCGGCTCCTGGAAGATCATCGCGATGTCCGAGCCGCGCAGCCCGCGCATCTCGCGCTCGCTCTTGCCGGCAAGGTCGTGCCCGGCGAAGCGGATCGTGCCGCTCACGTCGGCATCGCGCAGCAGCCGCAGGATCGACAGCGCGGTCACGCTCTTGCCCGATCCCGACTCGCCGACGAGCGCGACGCGCTCGCCGCGGCCGATCGCGAGCGTCACGTCGTCGACGGCCACCGTGTCGCCGAAGCGCACATGCAGATGCTCGAGCGACAGCAGCGGTTCGCCCGCGTTCGATACGACCGTGTCGCTCATCGCTGGCCTCCCGCCGCGCGCACCGAATCGGCGATCCGCGTGTCGAGCGCGTTGCGCAGCGCGTCACCCATGAAGGTCAGCAGCAGCAGCGTCGTGACCAGCACGCCGAAGGTCGACAGCGAAATCCACCACGCGTCGAGGTTGCCCTTGCCCTGCGCGAGCAGCTCGCCGAGGCTCGGCGTCGGCGGCGGTACGCCGAGCCCGAGGAAGTCGAGGCTCGTGAGCGCGAGGATCGCGCCGCTCATCCGGAACGGCAGGAACGTGATCACGGGCGTCATGCTGTTCGGCAGCACGTGGCGCCAGATGATCTGCCCGTTCGTGAGCCCCATCGCGCGGGCCGCGCGCACGTAGTCCTGCGTGCGGTTGCGCAGGAACTCGGCGCGCACGTAGTCGGCCAGGCCGATCCAGCCGAACAGCGACAGCAGCACGATCAGCAGCAGGAAGCTCGGCTCGAAGATCGACGCGAAGATGATCAGCAGGTACAGCTCCGGCAGCGAACTCCAGATCTCGATCAGCCGCTGCCCGACGATGTCGATGCGTCCGCCGAAGAAGCCCTGCACGGCGCCCGCGGCGATCCCGAGCAGCGTGCCGATCGCGGTCAGGATCAGCCCGAACTCGACCGACACGCGGAACCCGTACACGAGCCGTGCGAGCAGGTCGCGCCCATGCGCGTCGGTGCCGAGCCAGTTCGCGCGCGACGGCGGCGCCGGGTTCGGCACGGTCGAGAAGTAGTTCAGCGTGTCGTAGTAGTAGCGGTTCGGCGGATAGACGACGAAGTTGCCCGGCGCCTCGAGCCGCTTGCGGACATACGGATCGAGATAGTCGGCCGGCGTCGGGAAGTCGCCGCCGAAGGTCGTCTCCGGATACGCATGGAACATCGGGAAATAGGTCTGGCCGTCGTAGTGCACGACGAGCGGCTTGTCGTTCGACCACAGCGGCGCCGCGAGGCTCGCGGCGAAGGCGACGACGAAGATCACGAAGCTCCAGTAGCCGAGGCGCTGCTGGCGAAAGCGCTGCCAGACGCGGCGCGCGGGCGACGGCGACACGCGCGCACGCGCCGCGTCGATGCGGGACGACACGACGGCCCGGTTCATCGCGCACCTCGCCCGGCGCGCGCGGGCAGGCGGATGGGCGCGCCGGCAAGCGGCGTGCGAACGAACGGTTTCATGTCAGCGCTCCAGGTTGTCGAATTGAATGCGCGGGTCGACCCACACGTAGCAGAGGTCGGAGATCAGCTTGGTCGCGAGCCCGATCAGCGTGAACAGGTACAGCGTGCCGAGCACGACCGGGTAATCGCGCCGCACGACCGACTCGTACGACAGCAGCCCGAGGCCATCGAGCGAGAACAGCGTTTCGATCAGCAGGCTGCCCGTGAAGAACGCGCCGATGAACGCGGCCGGGAACCCGACGATCAGCGGCAGCATCGCGTTGCGGAACACGTGCTTCCACAGCACGGTGCGCTCGGCGAGCCCTTTCGCGCGCGCGGTCAGCACGTACTGCTTGCGGATCTCGTCGAGGAACGCGTTCTTCGTCAGCATCGTGATGACCGCGAAGCTGCCGACGACCGACGCCGTGATCGGCAGCGCGATGTGCCACAGATAGTCGAGCACCTTGCCGATCAGCGACAGCTGCGCGAAGTTGTCCGACGTGAGCCCGCGCAGCGGGAACAGCTGCCAGAACGAGCCGCCGCCGAACAGCACGAGCAGCAGCACGCCGAGCACGAAGCCCGGAATCGCATAACCGACCAGCACGACGAGGCTCGTCGCGACATCGAACGGCGAGCCGTTGCGCACGGCCTTCGCGATGCCGAGCGGCACCGAGATCAGATAGGTGACGAAGAACGTCCACAACCCGATGCTGATCGACACCGGCAGCTTCTGCACGATCAGCGACCACACGCTCTGGTGGCGGAAGTAGCTGTCGCCGAGATCGAAGCGCGCAAAGCGCTTCAGCATCAGCCAGTAACGCTCGAGCGGCGGCTTGTCGAAGCCGTACAGCGCCTTGAGCTGCGCGAGCTGCTGCGCGTCGACGCCGGTATGCGCACGCATCCCGAACGGCGTCGCGCCCTGCTCCGTCGCGCCCTTGCGCAGTTCCTGCACGGCCTGTTCGACCGGGCCGCCCGGCACGAACTGGATCACGGCGAACGTGAGCGTGAGCACGCCGATCAGCGTCGGGATCATCAGCAGCAGGCGTTTGAGGATGTAGCTCCACATAGGGCGTCGACTCGCGATCGATAGGCTGGGTTGAACGAAGGGCCGGCAGGCTTCAGTGATCGGGCTTGGCCCACCAGGTCGATACGACCCAGCCCTCGGCCGAATAGTACAGCGGCAGCGTTTGCGGATAGCCGAGCGTGCGCTTGTATGCAATCCGGTGTGTGGTGCTGTACCACTGCGGGACCGCGTAATAGCCGTGCATCAGTACGCGATCGAGCGCGTGCGTCGCATCGAGCAGGTCGTCGCGCGTCTGCGCGGCGCCGAGCGCGTGCAGCAGCGCGTCGACGGCCGGCGACTTGAGCCCGACGATGTTGTCGGAGCCCGGCTCGTCGGCGAATTTGCTGGCGTAGCGCGAGAACTGCTCGGCGCCCGGCACCTGCACGCCCGGCAGGCGGATCGTCGTCATGTCGTAGTCGAACGCGTCGAGCCGCTTTTGCAGCAGCGCGTAATCGGCGGTGCGAAAGCGCGCGTCGATGCCGAGCTTCGCGAGATTGCGCTGGTAGGCGGTCACGACGCCTTCCATCGCCGCGCCCGAATCGTCGAGGATCTCGAACGTGAACGGCTCGCCCTGCGCATTGCGCAGCGCGCCGTCGCGGTAGGTCCAGCCGGCCTGCGCGAGCAGCGCGCGTGCCTTCAGCAGGTTCGCGCGCAGCGAGCCGGGTGGGTTCGTGTTCGGCTGCGTGACCATCGGGCCGAACACGGCCGGGTCGAGCTGTGTGCGCAGCGGCTCCAGCAGCTTCAGCTCGCCCGCGCCCGGCGTACCGGTCGCCTGCAGGTCGGTGTCGGCGAAATAGCTGTCGAGGCGCGTGTACGCGCTATAGAACAACTGGCGGTTCAGCCATTCGAAGTCGAACGCGAGATCGAGCGCCTGGCGCACGCGCACGTCGCGAAACTGCGGCCGGCGCAGGTTCATGAAGAAGCCCTGCATGCCCGCGCCGTTGTGCTGGCGGAATTCGCGCTTGACGAGCTCGCCGCTGTCGAAGCGCTTGCCGACGTCGCGCCGCGTCCAGTTGCGCGCGATGTACTCGACCAGCACGTCGTACTCGCCGGCCTTGAACGCCTCGAGCCGCGCGACGCCGTCGCCGTACAGCTTGTAGACGATCCGCTCGAAGTTGTTGGTGCCGACCCGCACCGGCAGGTCGGCGCCCCAGTATGCGGGATTGCGCCGGTACGTAATGGTGCGGCCGTTGTCGTAGCGCTCGACCAGGTACGGCCCGCTGCCGATCGGCTGCTCGAACGCGAGCTGGTCGAACGGAATTCGCGAACCGTCCGCGCGCAGCCCCCACTTGCGCGAGAACACCGGCACGCCGCCGGCGATCAGCGGCAGCTCCCGGTTCGTGCTGCGGAACTCGAAACGCACGGTGGCCGGATCGACGACCACGGCCTTCGCGATCTCGGCGAAATACGCGCCGAACTGTGGCGCGGCCAGCTTGCTCTTCAGCGTGTCGAACGAAAACCTGACGTCGTCGGCCGTGACCGGATCGCCGTTCGAGAAGCGCGCGCGCGGATTCAGGTGGAACGTGACCGAGCGGCGGTCCGGCGCGATCGCGATGTCGTCGGCGAGCAGCCCGTAGGCGGACGCCGGTTCGTCCGAGCTGCCGGTCGCGAGGCTCTCGAACAGCAGGTCGATGCCCGGCGCGGGGTTGCCGCGCATCGTGAACGGATTGAACTTGTCAAACGACGTCAGCCGGCTCGGGTTCGCGAGCACGAGCGTGCCGTCCTTCGGCGCGTCCGGGTTCACGTAGTCGAAATGCTTGAAGCCCGGCGGATATTTCGGCTCGCCGTACTGCGCGATCGCATAGGCCGCGTGCGCGGCCGTCGCGGCCAGTACCGCCTGTATTGCCCATACTGCCGCCGTGCGGCCGGCGGCCCGTACCGCATGCGCAGCGCCGAAGCGGATGCGCGCGGCGGCGGTCCGGGGCGAACCCTTCGTCATAGAGGCCCTGTCGGTCGATTGAGGGATGGAACGTGGGTCGATTCTACCCATTCAATTCGACGTCGAGCCAGCCTGCGGATTTTCGTGCGTGGCGCCGGCGCGTCGCGGCCGCCGCGCGCGGCCCGCCCAGGCAAAAAAAAGACCGCCACGCGGGCGGTCTTCATCTCGTGCGCGCACGCGGCACGCGTGCGCCGCAGGTCGATCAACGCCAGCCGTTGTGGCGGCCGTTGTCCCAGTGACCGCGATCGCGATCGCCGCCCCAGCCGCGGCCGTGATGGCGATACCAGTCGTCGCGGCCCCAGTAGCGGCGGCCGTCCCAGTAGCGATCGCCGTGCCAGCCGATCACGATCGCCGGTGCCGGCGCGTAGACGGGCGCCGGGGCATACACGGGCGCCGGCTGGTAGACGACCGGCGGAGGCGGCGGCGCATACACGGGCGCGGGCGCGACGTAGACCGGAGCCGGCACGCCGACGTTGATCCCGACATTGACTCCCGCCATTGCTGCGCCCGACACGAGCAAGGCCGTCATACCGGTCAAGAGCGAGGCAACACGCAAAGTCTTCATGGATTCCTCTTCGAGTTGTTTCATGTGTGATTCGACTATAACGGCAAGCCCCGTCTCCGCATATTTCAAGTTTGTAAGAACTGATGCGCGGCATCGCAACCGGAAGCGCCCGCTAACGTCTTGTAACACTTGACGCCCTGCCGCCCCACCCGCCTGCCCGGCCCGCCTTGCTGCGCGGGCCATCGGCCCGCTCCGTCCTTCCGCCCCTTCCTAAAACATCTTTCATCCTGGCCCGCGCCCGGCGTTAAGCGGCGCCACGCACACTGCGCGGGCCGATGCGGGCTCGCGCCGCGCTTCGGCACCTCGCTGACAGGCCGGCGCCCCGCGCCGGCGGAGACCTCGCCGATGCTGAAACTCGTCCGACTCGCGCTCGCGCGCCCCTATACGTTCATCGTCCTTGCGCTGCTGATCCTGATCGCGGGGCCGCTCGCGGCACTGCGCACGCCGACCGACATTTTCCCCGACATCCGGATTCCGGTCATCAGCGTCGTGTGGAACTATGCGGGCCTGCAGCCGGCCGACATGGCCGGGCGCATCGTCACGTACTACGAGCGCACGCTCGGCACGACGGTCAACGACGTCGCCCACATCGAGTCGCAGTCATTCCGCAGCTTCGGGATCGTCAAGATCTTCTTCCAGCCGAGCGTCGACATCCGCACCGCGACCGCGCAGGTCACGTCGATCTCGCAGACCGTGCTCAAGCAGATGCCGCCCGGCACCACGCCGCCGCAGATCCTCAACTACAACGCGTCGACCGTGCCCGTGCTGCAGCTGGCGCTGACGAGCGACACGCTGAACGAGCAGCAGCTCGGCGACTACGCGACCAACGTGATCCGGCCGCAGCTGCTGTCGGTCGCCGGCGTCGCGATTCCGTCGCCGTATGGCGGCAAGGTGCGCCAGGTGCAGATCGACCTCGATCCGCAGGCGCTGCAGGCGAAGGGGCTGTCCGCGCAGGACGTCGTGACCGCGCTCGCGCAGCAGAACCAGATCATCCCGGCCGGCACGCAGAAGATCGGCCGCTTCGAGTACAACATCCGGCTCAACGACAGCCCGCTGACCATCGACCAGCTCAACGCGCTGCCGATCCGGACCGTGAACGGCGCGGTGATCTTCATGCGCGACGTCGCGCACGTGCGCGACGGCTTTCCGCCGCAGGGCAACATCGTGCGCGTCGACGGCCGCCGCGCGGTGCTGATGAGCGTGTTGAAAAGCGGCTCGGCGTCGACGCTCGACATCATCGCCGGCGTGAAGGCTCAGTTGCCGCGCATCGAGGCGACGCTGCCGCCGGCGCTCAGGCTCGTCGTGATGGGCGACCAGTCGGTGTTCGTCAAGGGCGCGGTAAGCGGCGTCGCGCGCGAAGGGCTGATCGCCGCCGCGCTCACCTCCGCGATGATCCTGCTGTTCCTCGGCAGCTGGCGCTCGACACTGATCATCGCCGCGTCCATTCCGCTCGCGGTGCTGGCGGCGATCGCCGCGCTCGCCGCCGCGGGCGAGACGCTCAACGTGATGACGCTCGGCGGGCTCGCGCTCGCGGTCGGCATTCTCGTCGACGATGCGACCGTCACGATCGAGAACGTGAACTGGCACCTCGAACAGGGCAAGGACGTCCGCAGCGCGATCCTCGACGGCGCGTCGCAGATCGTCGCGCCGGCGTTCGTGTCGCTGCTGTGCATCTGCATCGTGTTCGTGCCGATGCTGCTGCTCGACGGCGTGGCCCGCTTCCTGTTCGTGCCGATGGCCGAAGCCGTGATCTTCGCGATGATCGCGTCGTTCGTGCTGTCGCGCACGTTCGTGCCGATGATGGCGCGCTACCTGCTGCGCCCGCACGCCGCGCATCCGGCGGCCGTGCTCGCGCCGCACGGCGCGCCGTTCCCGACGCCGCGCCCGCGCAATCCGCTCGTCGCGTTCCAGCAGGGCTTCGAGCGCCGCTTCGCGGCATTGCGCAGCGGCTACCGCGCGGTGCTCGGCCTCGCGCTCGCGCACCGCGCCCGCTTCGTCGCGCTGTTCCTCACGGCGGTCGCGCTGTCGTTCGTGCTGGTGCCGTGGCTCGGCCGCAACTTCTTCCCGTCGGTCGACGCGGGCGAAATCGCACTGCACGTGCGCGCGCCGATCGGCACGCGCATCGAGGAAACGGCCGCGCTGTTCGACCGCGTCGAGCGCACGGTGCGCGGCGTCGTGCCGCCGCGCGCGCTCGCGAGCATCGTCGACAACATGGGGCTGCCGAACAGCGGGATCAACCTCACGTACAGCAACAGCGGCACGATCGGCCCGCAGGACGGCGACATCCTCGTGTCGCTCACCGGCGACCACGCGCCGACCGCCGACTACGTGAAGCAACTGCGCACCGTGCTGCCGCGCGCGTTTCCGGGCGTCACGTTCTCGTTCCTGCCCGCCGACATCGTCAGCCAGATCCTCAACTTCGGCGCGCCCGCACCGATCGACGTGCAGGTGACGGGCCCCGATCTCGCCGCGAACCGCGCGTATGCGACCGAACTGCTGCGGCGCATCCGCACGGTGCCGGGCGTCGCCGACACGCGCGTACAGCAAGCGTCCACCTATCCGCAGTTCACGGTGTCGGTCGACCGCGCGCTCGCCGCGCAGCTCGGCATCACCGAGCAGGACGTCACCGACGCCGTGGTGGCGAGCCTGTCCGGCACGAGCCAGGTGTCGCCGACCTACTGGCTCGATCCGCGCAACGGCGTGTCCTACCCGATCGTCGCGCAGACGCCGCAATACCGGATGACGTCGCTGTCGGACTTGCGCGCGCTGCCGGTCACGGGCCGCTCGGGCGCGCCGCAATTGCTCGGCGGCCTGGCGACGATCGTGCGTGGCCAGACCGACGCGGTCGTGTCGCACTACGACATCGCGCCGCTGTACGACATCTTCGCGACGACGCAGGACCGCGATCTCGGCGCGGTGAGCGCCGACATCGAACGCGTGCTGCACGCGAGCGCGGGCGACCTGCCGAAGGGCTCGCGCGTGACCGTGCGCGGCCAGGTGCAGACGATGAACGGCGCGTTCGGCGGGCTGCTCGCCGGCCTCGCCGGCGCGGTGCTGCTGATCTACCTGCTGATCGTCGTGAACTTTCATTCGTGGCGCGACGCGTTCGTGATCGTGAGCGCGCTGCCCGCGGCGCTCGCCGGCATCGTCTGGATGCTGTTCGTCACGCGCACGCCGCTGTCGGTGCCGGCGCTCACCGGCGCGATCCTGTGCATGGGCGTCGCGACCGCGAACAGCATCCTGGTCGTCACGTTCGCGCGCGAACGGCTCGCGCATACGGCCGACGCGACCGTCGCCGCGCTCGAGGCCGGCTTCACGCGCTTCCGGCCCGTGATGATGACCGCGCTCGCGATGATCCTCGGCATGGCGCCGATGGCACTCGGCCTCGGCGACGGCGGCGAACAGAACGCACCGCTCGGCCGCGCGGTGATCGGCGGCCTGCTCTGCGCGACCGTCGCGACGCTCGTGTTCGTGCCCGTCGTGTTCAGCCTCGTCCACCGGCGCGACCGCGCGCCCCACTCCGAATCCCTGTCCCTCACTCCGGGAGAACAGCATGTCCACTGAATTCGACGTCCGTCCCCCCGGCACGCCGCGTTACCTGAAGCCGCTCGCGATCGCGGGCGTGATCGCGGCCCTCGCCGCTGCCGCGACCGGCGTCGTCGCGCGCGCGCACGATGCGCGTGACGTCGCCGCGTGGACCGCCCGCCAGGCGATCCCGACCGTCGCGACGGTCGCGCCGCAACCGGCCGCCGCCGATGCGCTGATGCTGCCCGGCCGCCTCGACGCGTACGTCGACGCGCCGATCTACGCGCGCGTGCCCGGCTATCTGCACGCGTGGTACGTCGACATCGGCGCGCACGTGAAGGCCGGCCAGCTGCTCGCGTCGATCGATACGCCCGATCTCGACCAGCAGTTGCAGCAGGCGCGCGCCGACCTGCAAAGCGCGACCGCGAACGAACGGCTCGCGGCCGTCACCGCCGCGCGCTGGGCCGAGATGCTCGCGCAGGACTCGGTGTCACGGCAGGAGGCCGACGAGAAGCGCAGCGATCTCGATGCGAAGCGTGCAGCCGTCGCCGCCAGCACCGCCAACGTGCGGCGGCTCGAAGCGCTCGAATCGTTCAAGCGTCTCACCGCGCCGTTCGACGGTGTGGTGACCGCGCGCAAGACCGATGTCGGCGCGCTGATCGACGCGGGCAGCGGCACCGGCGCCGAACTGTTCACCGTGTCGGACGCACGGCGGCTGCGGCTTTACGTCCATATTCCGCAGGACGATGCGGGCGCGATCCGGGCGGGCATGCATGTCGCGCTGACCGTTCCCGAGCGTCCCGGCACGACGTTCGATGCGACGCTCGCGGATTCCGCGCAGTCGATCGATCCGGCTTCCGGCACGTTGCTTTCGCAGTTCTCGATCGCCAATCCGGCCGGCACGCTGTTCCCGGGCGAATACGCGCAGGTGCGGATCGCGGTGCCCAACGCCGCGCACGCGCTGACGGTTCCGGCGAGCACGCTGATCTTCCGCCACGACGGGTTGCAGATCGCCGTGCTCGATGCGAGCGGGCATGCGCGCTTGCGTCCCGTGTCGATCGCGACCGATCTCGGCACGCGCGTCGAAATCGCGTCGGGGCTCGCGGCAAGCGACCGCGTGATCGACAATCCGCCCGATTCGCTCGCGGACGGCGACCCGGTGCGCATCGCCGGCGCCGCGACGACGGAGCCTGCGCATGGCTGACCGTACGCTCGCCGCATCGCTCGCCGGCGTCGCGCTGCTCGCCGGCTGTTCGTTCGCGCCGGCCTATCACGCGCCGGCCGTGCCGGTGCCGGCCGCGTTTCGCGAAACCGGCCCGTGGGTCGATGCCGCACCGGCCGACCGGCTGCCGCGCGACGGCTGGTGGCGCGTGTACGGCGACGCGACGCTCGACCGGCTCGAACCGCTCGTCGCCCGTGCGAATCCGGACCTCGCCGCCGCCGTCGCGCGGCACGACGAAGCCGCCGCGTTGTTCGACGAAGCGCATGCCGCATGGCTGCCGACCGTCGGCATCGGCGCCGAGACCGACCGCGACCGGCAGTCCGCACGCCGGCCGCTACGTGGCAGCGGACAGCCCGACGTCTACGAATCGAACACGCTCGACGCGGGATTGCGCTACGACGTCGATCTGTGGGGCAAGGTCCGCAACACGGTCGCCGCCGGCCGCGACGACGCGCAAGCCGCGGCCGACGACCTCGTGTCCGTCCAGCTCAGCCTGCAGGCCCGCGTCGCCAGCACCTACTTCGATCTCGCGGGACTCGATCGAGAAGCGGATTCACTCGCGCAAACGATCGACGCCTATCGCCGTGCGTGGCAGCTGACGGTCAGCCGTCATCGCGGCGGGCTCGCCTCGGGGCTCGACGTATCGCGCGCGCAGACCCAGCTTGCGCTCGCGCAGGCTCGCGCATCCGACATCGCCGCGCGCCGCGCGCTCGACGAGCATGCGATCGCGGTGCTCGTCGGGTCATCCGCGTCGACGTTCTCGCTGCCGGCCGCCACCGTGCTGCCCGCCGTTCCGTCGATTCCGACCGGTCTCGCGTCGACGCTGCTCGAACGACGCCCGGACGTCGCCGCCGCGGAACGCCGCGTCGCGGCCGCGAACGCCCGGATCGGCGTCGCACGTGCCGCCTACTTCCCCGACCTGTCGCTCGGTCTCGATGCCGGCTTTCAGAGCGATACGTTCTCGCCGTGGCTCGCCGCACCGAACGAAATCTGGTCGATCGGGCCGCGGCTCGCGACGACGCTGTTCGACGGCGGCCTGCGTGCCGCCGGCGTACGTCATGCGCGTGCGCAGTTCGCCGAACAGGGTGCGAGTTACCGGGCCGTCGTGCTGGTGGCGTTCCGCGAAGTCGAGGACGATCTCGCGCTGCTGCACCGGCTCGGCGATGAATCGGCCCAGGACGACGCGGCACGCGTCGCGGCACGGCAGTCCCTTGCGCTCGCGATGTCGCGCTATCGCGACGGCGCCGTCAGCTATCTCGACGTGGTCACCGCGCAGACGACCGAGCTCGATACGCAGATCGCGTCGCTCGATGTCGATGCACGACGCCTGCAGGCGTCGGTCGGGCTCGTGCGCGCGCTCGGCGGCGGCTGGCGCGACACGCGTTCATGAACGTTTCTTCATCGGCGCGCCCGGTGCCTGACGGGGCGCGCCCGATAACGTGTGTCCTGCCGGCATCGCATGCGCGACGCCGGCCTCTGCCCTTCGCACAGGAGCCCGCCATGAAGACACTGCTGTTCGCCACCCTGCTCTCCGCCCTCTGTGTCGCGCTGCCAGCCCGCGCCGCCGCGTCGCAATCCGCCGCGGCGACCGCACCGCAGACGCTCGCATCGACTGCACCTGCTGCTGCGTCATCGCACGATGTGTGGAATGCGTCGCCGGTGACGCCGCTCACGCGCGCCCAGGTCTATCGCGAACTCGTTCGCGCCGAACGCGACGGCCAGCTCGCACGGCTCAATCGCGAGCTCTATTCGCATTGATCCCACCACCGCCAAGACGCCGCGCGCGAGGCCGGCGTCCGTTCACCGCCGTCCGCAGACCCGAGAGCGTCCGCAACGTCATCCGCCGACGTCGAACCTGAACCCGAATCGTGCAACGGTCTCGATGCTCGCGGTGAACGCGTGAGCGGCCAGCTTGCGGCGCAGGCGCACGACCAGCGCATTGACGGTTTCGGGTTCGATGTCGGCTTCGCCCCATGCGTAACGCAGCACGGCATCGCGCCCGACCGGTCGCCCCGCTTCGCGCAGCAGGCATTCGACGACCCGGAATTCGCGCGCGCTGAGTGCCAGCCGCCGGCCCTGCTCTTCCAGCGCGCGTGTCCCGGCGTCGAGTCGTACCGACTCGCGCAACGCGATGACGCCCGCGCGACGCCACAGCGCACGCAAGCGTTCGTGTAGTTCCACGAACGAACACGGCTGGACAAGACACACGTCGCAGCCGGCCTGCAGCATCCGCGCGCGCCGTGCGGGCGTCGCCCCGGCGACGAGCGCGGCGATGGCCGCGCCGCCGGCCGACGCGGCAAGCCGCGGCAACATTTCGAGCAGGGCCGCCCCGGCAGCCGCATCGGATTCGACGAGCACGATCGCATCGAAGCGGTCCTGCGCCGCCGCGAAACAGCCGTCGCGCCACCCGTCGACGCGCTCGACGCCGTGCGTGCTTTCGCGGAACGCCTTGTCGAGCCGCGCCGCCTCCGGCGTCGGGGGGGAAATCAGCAGGATGCGCATCGACCGGGCTCCGGCGCGCTCATCCGAGCGAGCGCGGCCAGCATTCGACCGTGATCGCCGCGCCGGCCGGCAGTGCATCGCCGATCCGCAGCGCAAAGCCGTGAACGCGCATCACCGCCGACACGATGCTCAACCCGAGCCCCGAGCCGTTCACGTGACGCGTCCGCTCGCCGCGATAAAAGCGCTCGAGCACCGCTTCGCGTTCGCCCGGCGCGATGCCGGGCCCGGTGTCGTCGAACCGCACGAGCGGGCCGTTCGGCGTCGTGTGGAGCACGACGCGCACGCGACCGCCGGGCGGCGTGAACTTGATCGCGTTGTCCGCGAGATTGCTGAACGCCTCGAACAGCAACGCGCGGTCGCCATGAATGCCGTCGACCGGCATCGCGTCGAGCTCGAACGCCACGCCGCCCGCATCGGCCAGCGGCTCGTACAGCTCGCACACGTCGCGCAGCAAGGTCGCGACATCCACCTCGGCGAAGCCGCCGCGCCGGCGCAGCGTCCCGATCTCGGAGATGCGCAGCATCGCGCGAAAGCGCTCGAGCAGCCGGTCGGTTTCATCGCGCGCCGACGCCAGCAGCTGCGCCGACGCCGGATCGTGCGCGCAATGCGGCTGCTCGGCGAGCCGCGCCAGCATCGTATGCACCCGTGCCAGCGGCGTGCGCAGATCGTGTGCGATGCCGTCGCAGGTATGACGCACCTCGCCCATCAGCCGCTCGACTTCGTCGAGCATGTGATTCACGAGATGCGCGAGCAGGTCGAGTTCGTCGTAGCGGCCCACCGGCAGCCGCTTGCCGAGATCGCCCTCGGCGATCTGTCGCGTGACGCGCCGGATCGCCGCGACGCGCCGCATCTGCCGCATGCCGAGCATGCTGCCGCCCGCGATGCCCGCGATCAGGATCAGCACGCCGCCGATCACGAGCCCGCGGATCGCGACTTCGCGAATCTGGATGAAATGCGACAGGTCGCGCGCGACCACCAGCGTCATTCCGTTGTCGCGGTGCACGGCCATCGCGCGCGTGATCAGCGCGGGCTGACCGTCGAGCCGCACGAGCGTGCGGTCCAGCGTGCGCCCCTGCCGATCGGCGCGCAGCGCGGGCGGCGTCGCGATGTCGCCCGCCACGCGGTGCCCGGCCGCATCGAACAGCCCGTAGAAACTCGTATGCAAGTGTTCGTGCTCGAGCCGCCGGTGGATGGCGAGCGGCAGCTCGCCATCGGCGATCGAATCGAAGTAGATCAGTTGCCACGCGAGCACTTCGTCGGTGTCGCGCGTCATCGTATGCGTCGCGGCGACGTTGATCACGCCCGCGAGCACCAGCAGCGAAACCGAGAAGATCGCCGCATACGCACACAGCCAGCGAAACGTCGTCGTATGCCAGCGACGCGTGAAGTTCGCCGCACGGGCCGCGTCCATCCGTGCCTCCGTCATCCGAGCATGTAGCCCGACCCGCGCACGGTCTGGATCATCGGCACGGCGCCCGGCGGGTCGATCTTCTTGCGCAGCCGCCCCATGTGGACATCGATCAGGTTGGTGCCCGGATCGAAGTGATAGCCCCACACGGCCTCGAACAGCATCGTGCGCGTGATCGTCTGCCCCGCGTTGCGCATCATGAATTCGAGCACGCGAAACTCGGTGGGCAGCAACGGAATCTCGTCGACGCCGCGGCGCGCGCAGCGCGAAATGAGATCGAGCTCGAGCGCGCCGACCGTCAGCAGCGTCTGCTGCGGCACGCCCGATGCCTGCCGGCGGCGCAACAGCACTTCGATGCGCGCACTCAGTTCGCCGGAATCGAACGGCTTGGTCAGGTAGTCGTCGCCGCCGGCGCGCAGCCCGCGGATGCGCTCGTCGACGTCGCCGAGCGCGCTCAGCATCAGCACCGGCGTGTCGATACCGACCGTGCGCATCGCGGTCAGGATCGCGAGGCCGTCCGCGCCGGGCAGCATCCGGTCGAGCGTGATCGCATCGTAGGACGCGCTCATCGCGCGCATCATCCCTTCGCGGCCGTTGTCGATCCAGTCGACTTCGAACCCGCGCGCGGTCAGCTCGCCAACGATCTCGTTCGCGGTCACCGCATCGTCCTCGACCGTCAGTACTCGCATGCCTGTCCTCGCAATGGATGTCACGGCGCGCGCATCCGATGCGCGCGCGACTATCGTAGACGCCTCGATCGGCGTCCGGCGTTTCATGAAAATAGCTTCATCCGGCATCGTGCGAACGCTGGTGAAACATGTTTCATCCGTGCGTCGCCCGCCTGGCCCTGCGCGCCGCCTACGCTGACGTCATGCGGCATCGGGCCGCGAATTCAGGAGCCACCGGATGAAACTGTCGACTACCGTCGCCTGCATGCTGTTCGCATGCGCCAGCACCGCCGCGGTCGCGGCACCCCACCTGAGCCCGCAGGAATGCGCGTCCTACCCGTTCGTTCACACGCAGCACGACGTCACGCGTGCGGACCTCGTGCGCGAGCTGACCGAACTCGAACAGGTCGGCTACGAGCCCGCGCACAGCAGCCCCTACTACCCCGACGATCTCGACGCCGCGAAGCACCGGCTGGCCGCCGAGTACCGCGCGGACTGCACGCATGCGCTGACGGCCGACGCGGGCACGGACATACACTGACGACCGGCGCGCGCGGCGCGGCCGAAACGAAAAAAAGGCGGCACTCGCGTGTCGCCTTTTCTGCATGAATGCGCATGGAAATCGTCCGCGCGCCGCGATGCCGCTCAGCGCGACATCATGTTCATGCTGACGTTGTGCATCACCCACAGCGTGCCGACGATCAGGATCGCCGCGGTCAGCACCGTGTAGCTGAACGCCATCACGTTCCAGCGCTGGCCGGACGAACCGTTCATGTGCAGGAAGTACACGAGGTGCACGACGATCTGCACGAACGCGAGCGCGGCGAGTGCGATCAGCGATGCGTGCGGCGACAGCACGCCGCCCATCACGAGGCCGAACGACGCGGCCGTGAGCAGCACCGACAGGATGAAGCCGGCGACATAGCCGCCGACGCTGCCGTGCCCTTCTTCGAGTTGAGACGAATGCGAATGGGCCATTTAGATCACGCTCGCGAGATAGACAAAGGAAAACACGCAGATCCACACGATGTCGAGGAAGTGCCAGAAGAGGCTCAGGCACGTCAGGCGCCGCAGGTCGCGATCGGTCAGGTCGCCGCCGCGGAACACGATCTGCGCGGCCAGCACGATCATCCACAACAGGCCGGCCGTCACGTGCAATCCGTGCGTGCCGACCAGCGTGAAGAACGCCGACAGGAACGCACTGCGCTGCGGGCCCGCGCCTTCCGCGATCAGGTGCGAGAACTCGCGCAGTTCCATCGTGAGAAACGCCGCGCCGAGCACGAACGTCACCGCGAGCCATGCGAGCAGCGCGCCGCGCCGCTGCTGGTACGCCGCGAGCATCGCGAAGCCGTACGTGATGCTCGACAGCAGCAGCGCGGCGGTTTCGACCGCGACGCCCGGAATGTCGAACAGCTCTTTCGCCGTCTGCCCGCCCGCGTACTGGTGGCCGAGCACCGCGAACGTCGCGAACAGCGCCGCGAAGATCACGCAGTCGGTCATCAGGTACAGCCAGAACCCGAACACCGAATGCGACGGCGGATGGTCATCGTGTTCGAGCAGGGTTGCGCTCAAGGTTTTCTGCAACATCAGTTGGCCTCCAGTTCCACGTCGTCGACGCGCGCGGCCGTGCGCCGCGTCGGCTGCTTGTCTTCGGTCTTGCGCACCGTCGACGCAGGGATGTAATAGCCGTCGTTATCGCGCGAGCTGTAGATCACGAGCGTCGCGATGATCCCGACGAGCCCGCCGATCGCCATCCACCAGATGTGCCACACCAGCGCGAAGCCGAGCACCAGGCTGAAGACCGCGATCACGAGGCCCGCGCAGGTATTCGACGGCATGTGGATGTCGCGGAACGTCGCCGGGTTCGGCCGGCCTTCGCCGCGTGCCTTCATGTCTGCATACGCATCCAGCGTGCGCACCTGCGGGATCACCGCGAAGTTGTAGTCGGCCGGCGGCGACGAGGTCGCCCACTCCAGCGTGCGGCCACCCCACGGGTCGCCCGTCGTGTCGCAGTACTCGGGCAGATGGCGGTTGCGGATGCTGACCACCAGCTGCAGCAGCTGGCACGCGATGCCGATCGCGATCAGCACGGCGCCGAACGCGGCGACCAGCAGCCACGGATGCCAGGCCGGGTTGTCGTAGTGGTTCAGGCGGCGCGTCATGCCCATGAAGCCGAGCACGTAGAGCGGCACGAACGCGACGTAGAAGCCGACCTGCCAGAACCAGAACGCGGCCTTGCCGAGCTTCTCGTTCAGCTTGAAGCCGAACGCCTTCGGGAACCAGTAGTTGAAGCCCGCGAGATAGCCGAACAGCACCCCGCCGATGATCACGTTGTGGAAGTGCGCGATCAGGAACAGGCTGTTGTGCAGCACGAAGTCCGCGCCCGGGATCGCCATCATCACGCCGGTCATGCCGCCGAGCGTGAACGTGACCATGAAGCCGATCGTCCACAGCACGGGCGTCGTGAATTCGATCCGGCCGCGGTACATCGTAAACAGCCAGTTGAACACCTTCACGCCGGTCGGGATCGCGATGATCATCGTCATGATCCCGAAGAACGCGTTCACGTTCGCACCGGAGCCCATCGTGAAGAAGTGATGCAGCCACACGAGGAACGACAGCACCATGATCGCGCAGGTCGCGTACACCATCGTCTTGTAGCCGAACAGCGGCTTCTTCGAGAACGTCGCGATGACTTCCGAGAAGATGCCGAACGCCGGCAGGATCAGGATGTACACCTCCGGATGGCCCCACGCCCAGATCAGGTTCAGGTACAGCATCGCGTTGCCGCCGGCTTCGTTCGTGAAGAAGTGCATGCCGAGGTAACGGTCGAGGCCGAGCAGCGCGAGCGTCGCGGTCAGGATCGGGAACGACGCCATGATCAGCACGTTCGTGCAGAGGGCCGTCCACGTGAACACCGGCATCTTCATCAGCGTCATGCCGGGCGCGCGCATCTTGATGATCGTCACGAAGAAGTTCACGCCGGTCAGCAGCGTGCCGACGCCGGAAATCTGCAGCGCCCACAGGTAGTAGTCGACCCCCACCCCGGGGCTGTACTGCAACTCCGACAGCGGCGGATACGCGAGCCAGCCCGTCTGCGCGAACTCGCCGATCACGAGCGACACGTTGATCAGGATCGCGCTGACCGCCGTCATCCAGAAGGAGAGCGAGTTGATGAACGGGAACGCGACGTCGCGCGCGCCGATCTGCAGCGGCACGACCAGGTTCATCAGGCCGACCATGAACACCATCGCCATGAAGAAGATCATGATCACGCCGTGTGCCGTGAAGATCTGGTCATAGTGGTGCGGCGGCAGGTAGCCGGGCGCGTTGTACGCGAGCGCGAGCTGCATGCGCATCATGATCGCGTCGGCGAAGCCGCGCAGCAGCATGATCAGCGCGACGATGATGTACATCACGCCGAGTTTCTTGTGGTCGACCGTCGTCAGCCATTCCGTCCACAGCCACTTCCAGCGGCCGGTGATCGTCAGCGCGGCGAGGATGCCCAGCACGACCAGCCCCATGAAGGCGCCGGCCACCATGATGATGGGCTGATCGAACGGGATCGCCGATAGTGTGAGTTTGCCGAACATGCGTTACCCCTTCGTGCCGCAGGCGGCGTCCTTCAGATCGAGGACGTGGCCGTCGTTGTATTTCGCGATGATGTTGTGGAAGAGCCGCGGATCGACCGACGAGAAGTAGCGCACGGGCGCCTTCTCGCTCGGCTGCGCGACGGTGCCGTACACGGTCGCGTCGAGCCGGTCGGGCGAGGCCTTCACCTTCTGCACCCACGCGTCGAACTGTTCGCGCGGCTCGGCGAGCGTGCGGAACTTCATGTCGGAGAAGCCGCGGCCGCTGAAGTTGGCGGACGTGCCCGCGTAGTCGCCGGCTTCGTCGGCGATCAGGTGCAGGCGCGTCTGCATGCCGGCCATTGCGTAGACCTGGCCGCCGAGCTGCGGAATGAAGAACGAGTTCATCACCGAATCCGACGTGATGCGGAAGTTCACCGGCGTGCCGACCGGAATCGCAAGCTGGTTCACCGACGCGATGCCGAGTTCCGGATAGATGAACAGCCACTTCCAGTCGAGCGCGACGACCTCGACGTCGATCGGCTTCACCGACGACTCGAGCGGCTTGTACGGATCGAGCTCGTGCGTGGTCTTCCACGTGAGCACCCCGAGAAACAGGATGATCAGCGTCGGCACCGTCCAGATCACGACCTCGATCGCGGTCGAGTGCGACCAGTTCGGCGCGTAGGCGGCGTTGCGGTTCGATGCGCGGTAGCGCCACGCGAACCACAGCGTGAGCAGGATCACCGGCACGACGACGATCAGCATCGCCCATGTCGACGTCGCGATCAGCGCCTTTTCGGCGGCGCCGACGCTTCCTTTCGGATTTAGTACATCTAAATTACAGCCTGACAGGCTCAAAGCCGCGCCGATCGATATCAGCGCCGTCCAGCCTTTTGAAGCTCTTCTTTTCATCACACAGCCCGAGGGTCATTGAATCCGTTGCGTATGCCCGATGCGCATTCGATCCACGAAAGTCGCCGAATCATACGTCGCGCGGGCGCGATGAAAACCGGTGGATGCGGAAAATCATCATTGCAAAATCTGTTGTGAGACAGATTGTCGCGGGGCAATTTCACGCAGCCGGGAGGCGGCCGCGAGCCGGCCGGACGCCGCCCGCGCCAGCCTGGATGGATGTGCGCGCAACGACCGCATCGGCGTGCGATGCGGCCGTTGTGCGTCTTGTCAAACGATCAGCCGTGCGCCGCGGTCATGTCCGACTGGGCCGGCGCGCCGCCGTCGCCGGCAGGCAGCTTCGAATGGCTGGCTTCGTCGATCAGCCGTGCGACGGTCGGATCGATCGCGTCGGTGAACGGCTTCGGATCGACGCCGACCATCAGCACGATCAGCGCGAGCGACGCGAACATCACGATCTCGCGGCGGCTCAGGTCGGCGAGCTTCGCGATACGCGGGCTCGCGATCTTGCCGAACACGACGCGCTTGACCATCCACAGCGTGTACGACGCGCTGAGGATCAGCGTGAGCCCCGCGATCGCACCGATCCAGAAGTTGACGCGGATCGCGCCCATGATGACCATGAACTCGCCGACGAAGCCCGATGTGCCCGGCAGGCCGACGTTGGCCATCGCGAACAGCAGCGCGAACGTCGCGAAGCGCGGCATCACGCCCGCCACGCCGCCGTAGGCCGCGATCTCGCGCTGCTTCGTGCGATCGACCAGCACGCTCACGCACAGCAGCATCGCGCCCGCGACGAAGCCGTACGACACGAGCTGCACGATCGCGCCTTCGACGCCGATCTGGTTGAACAGGAACAGCCCGAGCGTGACGATCCCCATGTGCGCGACCGTCGAATACGCGAGCAGTTTGCCGAGATCGGTCTGCGCGAGCGCGATCAGGCTCGCATAGACGATCGCGAACAGCGACAGCGCGATCACGGCCGGCGCGAAGAAGTGGCTCGCGTCCGGCGTGATCGGCAGCGCGAAGCGCAGGAAACCGTAGCCGCCGAGCTTGAGCATCGCCAGCATCAGCGCGGCGCCCGTCGGACCGTCCGTGTAGACGTCGCGCAGCCACGTATGAACCGGCCACATCGGCACCTTGACCGCGAACGCGGCGAAGAAGCCGAGAAACACCAGCAATTGCGGCGCGAAGCCGAGCTGCAGCGTGCGCCATGCGTTCATGTCGAACGTGTGCGACTTCGCGTACAGGTACAGCATCGCCATCAACAGCAGCAGCGAACCCGCGAACGAGATGAAGAAGAACTTCACGGCCGCATAGACGCGATGCTCCCTGCCCCACGTGCCGATCAGCAGGTACAGCGGAATCAGCGTCGCCTCGAAGAAGATGAAGAACAGCAGCCCGTCCTGTGCGACGAACACGCCGACCATCAGCCCCGACAGGATCAGGAACGACGCGTAGTACTGCGCGACGCGCACCGTCACCGATTCCCACGACGCGATCACGACGACCACGGTCGTGAAAGCGGTCAGCACGACGAGCCACAGCGACGCGCCGTCGATCCCGACGCGCCAGCCGGCGTTGAACGCCGCGAGCCAGTTGCGGGTCTCGGCGAACTGCATCGCGGCCGAGTGCGCATCGAAACCGGTGACGAGCGGCACGACGGCGGCCAGCCCCGCGAGTGCGCCGACGAGCGCGATCAGTCTCGTGCGATGCGGATGACGGTCGGAACCGGCGCGCAGCAGGCACGCGCCGAACAGGATCGGAACCCAGATCGCCAGGCTCAGGAAGGGGAAATCATGCATGTCAACAGGCCTTGTGAGGGTCGCGCACTGCATCGGGAACAGGCGTGACGAAAGGAACGAAATCAAATCGACAGATAGATTTCGTGGATCGCCAATGTTGGCAAAATGTAAAGCGGAATCAGGGCAACGGTTGACGCCGCTCAAACGCAATCGGGTTAACCAGCATAAGACGATTGATTATTTTTTGCAGCGCAGCAGAGCTTCGTTTCGCGACGTACATAGAGACCGCTGATTTTTATAAGTAATTTTTTGTATTGCGGCGCGGTGTCGATCGCGTGAATCGGTGCGATGCCGCATTTTTTGTCTGAAGCCCGGTTCTTCGGAGCGCAAGGGCAGAATGCGGGGAAGGATGAATGAGAGTGATTCAAACCTTACATCGATACTTTCATTTTTATTTCGCCGCCCGGTGATCGCCGCGATCCGGAACACCGGAAGTCGCGGCGCATTCCGTCAGCGCTGATGGCTCAGCCTGTCCCACACGCGCATCGTCACCGCACGATAGTGGTTGTGTTGCGCGGGGAAATGGACGAAGCGGCTGTCGCGCGTCGCATAGACCGGCGATGACGCGAGCGACATCGCATCGACGATATAGCGGGCGTCGATCATGCCCGCCTCCAGCAGTTCGACGTAGATCGCCTGCTGGTCGCCACCGCTTGCGTAGACCGACGACCGATCGTCGAAGCTCTCGATGCGCGCGCATAGGCGTTCGACCAGTTCGCGCATCGGCGCGACGTTGCGTACGCCGATCATGCACGAGTTGATCGCCCAGGCCGTGTGGTCGGTGCCGATCACGAAATCGCGGCCGTCGATCACGCCGTCGACCGTCTGGCGCTGGTCGATCGCGAGGATGTCGGCGTCGACCCAGAACACGAACGCGTGATTCGGCAGATGTTCGCGAATCAGATGCAGCTTCGCCCAGTTCGCATCGACACCGGCCGGCAGGAACCCCGGCGGTTCGCGATACGCATGGTACGCATAGCCGTGTCGCGTGCAGTAGCGAACGAAGTTCTCTTCGTGAAGATCGCCGTAACCGGCGATGTGCGACGTGTGCAGGCTCACGAACGCGATGCTTGCGTGCGGGTTCAGGTGCCGCGCGGGCTCGCGCGTTCGTTGCTGCGCGGCACGCCAGTCGTCCATCGCGCGCGGCTGCTCGCCCTGCCCGACACGCGCCGCATCGTCGACGAGCGCGAGCACGTAGCGAAAATCGTAGTCCGGCGTCGGCGCCCATACGCCATCGATCTGCCGCCATTCGGGCGCCTGGTGGGCAACGAGCGGATGCGCGCCGACGACCCCGTCGATCGCGAGCCCGTCGCCCCACACGGTCTGGGCCGACGCGAAATAGCCGGTCGCGAGCGGCTGATCGAACGGCAGCGGCGGGAAGTACTCGGCAAGCAGCGTCGCCTCGCATGCGTGTTGCCGCTCGGGCAAGTGCATCGCCCACTTGCCCAACTCGACCACCAGCTTGCGCAAGCGCTCGCGCACGTCGGGCACGTTGCGAAAGATCATGCCGCTCGCGGCTGGCAACGGCGACTTCGAGGTCTGCGTCGTGACGATCGCGTCATAACCGTCCGCGACATCCGGCAACGCATGCTGGCCGAACACGACCGAGAACGGATCGAGCACGAGCAGCAACGCGCCCTGCTCCATCGCGACGAGCTGCGCGATGATCGCGTGGTACTTGTGCAGCACCTGCTGGCGCTCGCCGTACACATGCGTGCCGTCGACGATTGCGTGCCGGTAGCCGCGGCCCCGCGCGTAACGTTCGTGATTGTCGACGAGCCCGTCGACGGGGCGGTGCGAAAGGATGGTCAGTACGGAATGCATGCGTGCCGGAACTCCAGATTGAGCCGCGCGAGGCGATATGCCTATTTAGCGCATGAGCGTCGCTCAAGTCGAGCATTGATTGGCTGTCCGGACGAAGCGTGGCGCCGAACGGAGAGTCTGGAACCGAAGCGGGAGAAGCGAGAGAAGCGGGAAAAAGAAAAAGCCCCGCAAGTCCGAGAACTTGCGGGGCTTTGTCACCGCTTTTGGCGGAGACGGAGGGATTCGAACCCTCGATCCAGGTTTTGGCCCAGATGCTCCCTTAGCAGGGGAGTGCCTTCGACCTCTCGGCCACGTCTCCCAAACTTTCGCTCGCACTAGGGAGGCAGTGCGACGAGAACAAGATCATATAGGGTTTGGAGCCGTTGGTCAATTTCCATGATGCATTTTCTTCAATGCATCACAAAAAATTCACGCCGGCTGATCGAGCTCGAATGCCTTGTGCAGCGCGCGGACGGCCAGTTCCATGTATTTCTCGTCGATCAGCACCGAAATCTTGATTTCGGACGTCGAGATCATCTGGATGTTGATGCCCTCTTCCGACAGCGTGCGGAACATCTTGCTCGCGACGCCCACGTGCGAACGCATGCCGACGCCGACGACCGACACCTTCGACACCTTCGGGTCGCCCTGCACGCGCTCGGCGCTCACATGGCCCTGCACCTGGTTGGTGAGGATGTCCATTGCCTTCTGGTAGTCGCCGCGGCCGACCGTGAACGTGAAGTCGGTCTTCCCTTCGACGCTCTGGTTCTGGATGATCATGTCGACGTCGACGTTCGCGTCGGCCACCGGGCCGAGGATCTGATACGCGATGCCCGGCTTGTCGGGCACGCCCATCACCGCAATGCGTGCTTCGTCGCGCTGGAACGCGATGCCGGAAATGACTGCCTTTTCCATGGTCTCGTCTTCTTCAAAAGTAATCAGGGTGCCCGAGCGCATTTCTTCGTCGAGCGCAATCAGCGGATCGGTCAGGCTCGACAGCACGCGCGTCTTCACCTGGTATTTGCCGGCGAATTCGACCGAGCGGATCTGCAGGACCTTCGAGCCGAGGCTGGCCATTTCCAGCATTTCCTCGAACGTCACGCGATCGAGGCGTCGCGCCTCTTCGACCACGCGCGGGTCGGTCGTGTAGACGCCGTCGACGTCCGTGTAGATCAGGCACTCTTCGGCATCCAGCGCGGCCGCGACCGCCACTGCCGACGTGTCCGAGCCGCCACGGCCCAGCGTCGTGATGTGGCCGTCCGGATCGACACCCTGGAAGCCCGTGATGATCACGACCTTGCCGCCGTTCAGATCGGCCTTCACGCGCTCGTCGTCGATCGAGTGGATCCGTGCCTTCGTGAACGCGCTGTCCGTCTTGATCGGCACTTGCCAACCGGCATAGCTCACGGCCTCGACGCCGATTTCCTGCAGCGCGATCGACAGCAGGCCGACGCTGACCTGCTCGCCGGTCGACGCGATCATGTCGAGCTCACGCGGGCTCGGCTGGCTCGAAATCTCTTTCGCGAGACCGAGCAGACGGTTGGTTTCGCCGGACATCGCGGACGGCACGACCACCATCTGGTGCCCGGCCTGATGCCATTTTGCGACGCGTTTCGCGACGTTCTTGATGCGCTCGACCGAGCCCATCGAAGTGCCGCCGTATTTGTGTACGATGAGTGCCATTGTCGTTCTGAACTGAAGGAGAAGCCGCACGGGCGCGCTGGGCAGGCCGCGTTGCCGTTCGGTCACGCGGCTTGTGGCTGTGGACGGACGACGAGGGGGACGGCTGGGACGCAACACGCAAGCGTGACGGATTTTGCCCGGAAGGCCGATCAGGCCGCGCAAACCGGGTACGTCACGCGGAAAACCTGCACAAATCGCTCAAAAATCGAGCCGAGCAAACGTCCGAGCGTACCCGATAGAGGCCCGCTTGACAAGCCGCTCGCCGGTTCGGCAAGCGTTCCGGCGCTGTTTACCAAATGGTGAAAACCGGCGCGCGATCGCGCGGCCGGAAGCGTGCCGCCGCTACGCGATCAGCAGGTCGGGACGCCACTCGATCCGGCGCCACCCGCCGTCGCCGGGCAGCCCGTCGCCGGAAAGCCCGTCGCCGTGATTCACACCGAGCCGCGGCACGTAGACGAGCCGGTCGCCCGCGAACAACAGCGGCACGTCGCGCTGCCAGGCCGGCACGCCGCGCTCCTGGAACAGGTTCTTCAGCGTGCGGCCCGGCCCGCCGGGCGACGTACGCAGCCGCTCGCCGCCCGCGCGGGCGCGCGCGGCCAGCACGGCAGCGCGCAGCAACGCCTCCGGCACCGCGCCGTCGCTGCCGGCCTCGGCCGGCGCGAACACGAACGTGCCGCGCCATGCCGGCACGCGCCAGACTTCCTGGCCGTCCCACGCGAGCGAGGATTCGGGATGCGGCGTTCCGGTGCCGTCGTCGGCCGGCTCGGCACTGTCGCCCGCCTCCCAGTACACGGTATCGCGATAGAGCCGCAGGCACTGCCCCGCGTGATCGACCCGCAGCGCATGCGCGTCGTGCGCGGCCCGCAGTTGCCGCATCATGTTCGCGAGCCGGCCCGCCGACGCACCGGGCAGCCCGAGCCGGCGCATCCAGAAACGCAACAGATTCGCGCCGCGCGTGTCGTCGAACGCGACCAGCGCATCGCGCGACAGTGCGCGGCCGTCGTCGCGCGCGGCGCCGGCGAAATCGAGTTCGGCCAGATCGTCGAGCAGCCGTTGCGCGGCGGCCGCATGCTGGGCCGCGCGGCCCAGCGCATCGCGAAAGCCCGGGAAGTGCACGGCGAGCGCCGGCAGCACGTCGATGCGCAGCGCATTGCGCGCGTAGCGCGTGTCGCCGTTCGATTCGTCGTCGATCCACGTGAGCGCGCGCTGCGCCGCATAGCGTTCCAGTTGCGCACGCAACAATCGCAACAGCGGGCGCACGCGCTCGACGCTCACGCCGTCAGGGCGATAGCGCGGCGCCATCGCGGCCAGGCCCGCGATCCCCGCGCCGCGCAACAGCTGCAGCAGCACGGTCTCGGCCTGGTCGTCCGCATGCTGCGCGACCCAGAGCGCCGCCACGCCGTGGCGCTCGCACATCGCATCGAGTGCCGCATAGCGGCGCTCGCGCGCGGTCGCCTCGATGCCGAGGCCGCTGTCGCGCGGCACATCGACACGCTCCGACTCGAACGCGACGCCGAGTTGCGCGGCCGTCGCCTGCGCATGCGCGACCCATGCGTCGGCGTTCGCGCTCAGGCCGTGATGCACGTGCAGCGCGACGCAACGCGCCGCGCCCGCCACGCGCACGGCCGCGTCGAGCAACACCGTCGAGTCGAGGCCGCCGCTGTACGCGATCGCGATGCGCGCATCGGCCGGCAGATCGGCAAGCGCAACGCCGACCGCGTCGAGAACGGCGCGGTCGGCGGAGAATTCGGTCGGGGGGATCACGAGACAGACGCGCGCCGGACGGCGCGCGATGCGAACACGCCGGTCATGCGCCGGGCGTGGTTTCCTTGAACTTGCCGTAGGCCATCAGGCGCTCGAAGCGGCGCTCGCGCAGCGCATCGATGCTCATGCCCTGGAACTGGCGCAGCGAATCGGCGAGCGCGCGGCGCAGCAGCGCGGCCATGCCCTTCGGATCGCGATGCGCGCCGCCGAGCGGCTCGTTGATGATCTTGTCGATCAGGCCAAGCGCCTTCAGGCGATGCGCGGTCAGGCCCAACGCTTCCGCGGCCTCGGGCGCCTTCGCGGCGCTCTTCCACAGGATCGACGCGCAGCCTTCCGGCGAGATCACCGAATAGGTCGAGAACTGCAGCATCATCACGGTGTCGGCCACGGCGATCGCGAGCGCGCCGCCCGAACCGCCCTCGCCGATCACGGTCGTGATGATCGGCGTCTTCAGTTCGGCCATCACGTACAGGTTGCGGCCGATCGCTTCCGACTGGCCGCGCTCTTCCGCGCCGATGCCCGGATACGCGCCCGGCGTGTCGACGAACGTGAAGATCGGCAGCCCGAACTTCTCGGCGAGACGCATCAGGCGCTCGGCCTTGCGATAGCCTTCCGGACGCGGCATCCCGAAGTTGCGCGCGGCGCGCTCCTTCGTGTCGCGGCCCTTCTGGTGGCCGATCACCATGCACGGATGACCGCCGAAGCGCGCGAGGCCGCCGACGATCGACAGGTCGTCCGCGAACGCGCGGTCGCCATGCAGCTCGTGAAAATCGGTAAACAGTTCCGCAACGTAATCGAGCGTATACGGACGCTGCGGATGCCGCGCGATCTGCGAGACCTGCCACGGCGACAGGTTCGCGTAGAGGTCCTTCGTCAGTTGCTGGCTTTTCTTCGACAGCCGCTCGATTTCTTCCGAAATATCGACAGCCGAGTCGTCCTGCACGAATCGCAGCTCTTCGATCTTGGCCTCGAGTTCGGCGATCGGCTGTTCGAAATCCAGAAACGTGGTCTTCATGTGTTCGAATCCTTGGGTCTTGCGGCAGCGCGTATTCTACCCGCGCGGGCGACACGCAAGACCGGCTCTCAACTATTGATGTTTAAAACCCGATAGCCGTCAATCGGCGTCGGCGTCCTGTGCGTCGAGGCTGCGCCACATATACCAGGTCGCGACGGTACGCCACGGCTCCCAGTTGGCGGCCACTTCGCGCGCCTCGCTGCGCGTGACGGGCTCCCCGCTGAAGTAATTGACGCTGATCGCACGGATCAGGCCCGGGTCGTCGAGCGGCAAGACGTCCGGCCGCGACAGGTTGAAGATCAGGAACATCTCGGCCGTCCAGCGACTGATGCCGCGGATCTGCGTGAGTTCCGCGATCACGTCCTCGTCGTCCATCGACGTCCATTTGTCGACGTGCAGCGCGCCGGACACGAAGTGTTGCGCGAGATCGAGAATATATTCCGTCTTGCGCTTCGACAGCCCGCACGCGATCAGCTTGTCCGCGCCGAGCCGGATGACCGGCTGCGGTGCGAGTTTCGGACACGCATCCTCGATGCGCGCCCACAGCGCCTGCGCGGACGGCACCGAGATCTGCTGGCCGACGACCGAACGCGCGAGCGTGACGAACGGATCGCCGCGCTTCACGAGATGCGCGGGGCCGAACTTCGGGATCAGCTTCTTCAGGATGCGGTCGCGCTTGACGAGATCGGCGCACGCCTTGTCCCAGTATGCGGGACGCACGACGCCATCGGCGCCGTCGACTGCCGCATCGGATGCACGCACCTTGCGGGCCGCGTCGGCGGCCGCCATCGCGACCTCCGGCTGCGCCGCGTCCGCGCCCTTCGCGCGCGCCGGCTTCGCATGACCGTTGAGCGCGCCGTTCGGCGCGGCGCGCGTCGCGTCCGACTTCGCCGCCGGCGCGCGCTTGGCTGCCGGACGCGCGGCGAGCGGAGTCGCACGCCTGACCGGCGCTTTTCTGGCCGTTGCCATCTTGCCTCCTACCTGACGGATCGGTCAGTGGAACGCGCCGCGCTCATACGCGACGCCATTCGGTCGATCCGCCCGGTTTGTCTTCAAGTGCGATACCGGATTCGAGCAGTTCCGCCCGAATCCGGTCCGCTTCGGCATAGTCCTTCGCTTGCTTCGCCGCGACGCGCGCGGCGATCTTCGCTTCGATTTCGTCGGCTGCGAGCCCGCCCGCCTGCGCGGCACCGGTGCCCTGCTGCAGGAACACGCGCGGTTCGCGGCCGAGCAGGCCCAGGAGGCCCGCCAGCTGTTTCAGTTGCCGCGCGAGCGACGCATCGCGCGTGCGATTGACTTCGCCCGCCAGTTCGAACAGCGTCGCCACCGCGACCGGCGTGTTGATGTCGTCGTTCATCGCGGCCGCGAAACGCTGCGCATGCGGCTCGTTCCAGTCGAGCGCGAGCGTGTCGGGCTCGACATCCTTCAGCGCCGTGTACAGGCGCGTGAGCGACGCGCGCGCATCGTCGAGATGCACGTCGCTGTAGTTGAGCGGCGACCGGTAGTGCGTACGCACGATGAAGAAGCGCATCACCTCGGCGTCGTACCGCTCGAGCACTTCGCGGATCGTGAAGAAGTTGCCGAGCGATTTCGACATCTTCTCGTTGTCGACCTGCACGAAGCCGTTGTGCATCCAGTAATTGACGAACGTCTGGCCGGTCGCGCCTTCGCTCTGCGCGATCTCGTTCTCGTGGTGCGGGAATTGCAGGTCCTGCCCGCCGCCGTGGATGTCGAAATGCTCGCCGAGCAGCGTGCAGCCCATCGCGGAGCACTCGATGTGCCAGCCCGGCCGGCCCATCCCGTACTTCGATGCCCACGACGCGCCATCCGGATCGTCCGCCTTCGCGCGCTTCCACAGCACGAAATCGAGCGGGTCTTGCTTCGCGTCGTTCGCGGCGACGCGTTCGCCCGCGCGCAGGTCGTCGAGCGACTTGCCCGACAGCTTCCCGTAGTTCGCGAACTTGCGCACCGAATAGTTGACGTCGCCGTCGGTCGCCTGGTACGCGTAGCCGTTCGTCTCGAGCTTCTCGATCATTCCGAGCATCTGCGGAATGAACTGCGTCGCGCGCGGCTCGATGTCGGGCCGCTGGATGCCGAGCGCGGCTTCATCCTCGTGCATCGCGCCGATGAACCGGTCGGTCAGCGACTTGATCGTCTCGCCGTTCTCGACCGCGCGGCGGATGATCTTGTCTTCGATGTCGGTAATGTTGCGCACGTACGTGACCCGATAGCCGATCGCACGCAACCAGCGCTGGACGAGGTCGAACACGACCAACATGCGCGCGTGGCCCACGTGACAATAGTCGTAGACGGTAATCCCGCATACGTACATCCGCACTTCGCCGGGCTGGCGCGGCACGAAAACTTGCTTGTCACGCGCGAGCGTGTTGTAGATGCGCAGTGATTCCATAGAGATGAACCGTGAGCCGAAGGAAACCGCCCTGGCGAAGCTCGCCCAGCATGCGAAACGGACGGACCACCTGCCGCGGCACGACACCGCGCGTCCTCGATATCACATGGGGCGGTCAGGCTGCAAGCACAGCGGTGACGGCCACGAGAGGCAAAGAAAGACTGTCTGCGGCTCGCCGGAACGCGCAGACGTTTTGTTAGAATGGCTCGGAGTATAACATTCCGATTTACGCCTATGAAACCTCATCGCGGCCGCGCGCCGAGCGCTGCGACCCTCGTTGCGACCGCCGTCATGGGCGTCGCACTGACGCTTTTCGCGGCCCCCGCGGCACATGCGCAAAAGGCCCCGGCCACCGCCGACGGCACGCCCGAAATCGACGCGTCGATCACCGGCAAGCAGTGGAAACAGGCGCTCGCGCAGCTCGACGCGCGCATCGCGGCGAATCCGCACGACGTGCAGGCGCAGTTCAAGCGCGGCACCGTGCTCGCGCGCCTGAACCGCGACGACGACGCCATCCAGCAGTTCGTCGCGATCACGCAGGCCTACCCCGAACTGCCCGAGCCGTACAACAACCTCGCGGCGCTGTACGCGAAGCACGGCCGCTACGACGAAGCGCGCAGCGCGCTCGTGACCGCGACGCAATCGAACCCGAGCTACTCGCTCGCGTACGAGAACCTCGGCGACCTCTACCTGCGCCTCGCGGCCGAATCGTACAAGCGCGCGCAATCGCTCGGCCGCACGAGCGGCGCGACCGCCCAGCGCCTCGCCGACCTGCAGAAGATCGTGTCGCCGCCGAAGCCGGCGGCGAACGCGCGCGCCGTCACGCCGGCCACGCGCGCCTACACCGATCGCGCCGCCGCGAACATGAGCACCACCACGCTGCCGATGTCGCCGACGTTCCAGTTCAACGGTCCGTCCGGCGCGCTGACGGCGCCGTACGTCGCGCCGTCGCAGTAAGCGGCGCAACCTTCCTTCCCTCCCAACCTGAGGATCGCAATGAAACGTCTGTTGCTGGCGCTTGGCGGCGCCGCCCTTCTCGCGACCGCGCCCGCGTTCGCGCAATCGGCCACCGCGCACCCCGTCGTGCAGCTGAAGACCTCGCAGGGCGACATCCGCGTCGAGCTCTACCCGGAGAAGGCGCCGAAGACGGTCGCCAACTTCCTCGACTACGTGAAGGCCGGCCAGTACAACGGCACGGTCTTCCATCGCGTGATCAAGGGCTTCATGATCCAGGGCGGCGGCTACAAGACCAACTTCGAGGAGAAGCCGACCCGCGCGCCGATCCCGCTGGAAAGCCGCAATGGTCTGAAGAACCTGACGGGCACGATCGCGATGGCACGTACCAGCGATCCGAACTCGGCCACCGCGCAGTTCTTCATCAACACGGTCGACAACAGCGGCCTCGACTACCCGAACCCGGACGGCAACGGCTATGCGGTGTTCGGCAAGGTCGTGTCGGGTCTCGACGTCGTGAAGAAGATCGAAGGCGTGGCGACGACCTCGCGCGGCCCGATGCAGGACGTGCCGGCCCAGCCGGTCCTGATCGAATCGGCCAGCGTCGTCTCGAAATAAGCACCTGCCGGCACGTCCGGCGCCACACGCGGCCGCGTCGCCAGACCGGCCGCGTGCCATTTAAACTGCCTTACCGAAGGAATTCATCATGGTTGAACTGCACACGAACCACGGCGTGATCAAGCTCGAGCTGGACGCCGCGAAGGCACCGAAGACGGTCGAGAACTTCCTCAACTACGTGAAGAAGGGCCACTATGACGGCACGGTGTTCCACCGCGTGATCAACGGCTTCATGATTCAGGGCGGCGGCTTCGAGCCGGGCCTGAAGCAGAAGCCGACCGACGCGCCGATCGACAACGAAGCGAACAACGGCCTGAAGAACGACAACTACACGATCGCGATGGCGCGCACGAACGATCCGCACTCGGCGACCGCCCAGTTCTTCATCAACGTGAACGACAACGACTTCCTGAACCACTCGTCGCCGACGCCGCAGGGCTGGGGCTACGCGGTGTTCGGCAAGGTCGTCGAAGGCCAGGACGTGGTCGACAAGATCAAGGGCGTCAAGACGGGCAACGCGGGCTTCCATCAGGACGTGCCGGCTGACGACGTCGTGATCGAAAAGGCCGTGGTGGTCTGACGCAAGTCGTTACGGAGGCACTTCGATGTTGCAGGAGAGTCCGCCGCGAAGCGTCTCCGCGGGCGTGCCGGGCGAGCGCGAATATGCGCAAGCCGCACGCCCGTTCCTGTTTCTCTCCGATCTGCATCTGAGCGAGGCGATTCCGAAGACGGTCGCCGCGTTCGAGCATTTCGTGAAATTCACGGCCGACAGCGCCGACTCGGTGTTCATCCTCGGCGACCTGTTCGAATACTGGATCGGCGACGACGTGCTCGACCACGATCCGTTCGCGGCACGCATGGCCGCGCTGATGCATACGTTCTCGGAGCGCGGGATCGCGCTCTACGTGATGCACGGCAACCGCGATTTCCTGCTCGGCCGGCGCTTCATGAAGGCCGCCGGCGCGATGCTGCTGCCCGATCCGGCACTGATCACGGCGTTCGGCCAGCGCATCGTGCTCGCTCACGGCGACGCGCAATGCACGGCCGATCGCGGCTATCAGGTGTTTCGGCGGTTTGCCCGCAACAGCATCGCGCAGGCGCTGTTTCTCGCATGGCCGTTCCGCTGGCGCCGCGCGCTTGCGCAACGGATGCGCTCGAACAGCGAAGCGGGCCGGATGCGCCCCGCTTCGGCGATCTACGATGTCACGCGTGAAGGCATTGCCGCGCTGTTCCGGAAGAGCCGCGCGAGCGTGATCATTCACGGCCACACGCACCGCCCCGCGCGCCACCTCGAACCGGGCGGGATTCGCTGGGTACTGCCCGACTGGGATCTCGACCACGGCATGCCGCGCGGCGGCTATCTGCGCGTCGACGCCGAAGGCATCCACGCGATGCCGCTCGACTGACGCGCCCGACGCTGCCGGCGGCCGCCGGCATGCGCCGCGTTACGACTGGCGCTCGACCGCCTTGCCTTCCAGCACCGCCGACAGCCTGCGCAGGTCGAGACGCGCCGCGTCCGCGCCCTGCAGCGTTTCCAGATGCGTGCCGAGTTGCTCGAGCGCCGCGACGATCTCGTCGACGCGCCGGCTTTCCTTCGCCGCGTGGTCGATCAGGCCGTGAATCGCGAGCGACATCGGGTCGTCCGCGTTCGGCGTGATCCCGTACGCGCAGAACGCGGCGCGCTCGGGTTGCGGCTTCGGCTGCGCCGGCATCACGATACGCGCCGGATTGCCGACCGCGGTGCCGCCTGCCGGCACCGGCTTCACGACGACCGCGTTCGAACCGATCTTCGCACCCGCGCCGACCGTGAAACCGCCGAGCACCTTCGCGCCCGCGCCGACGATCACGCCGGCCTCGAGCGTCGGATGGCGCTTCGCGCCGCGCGTGAGCGACGTGCCGCCGAGCGTCACGCCCTGATAGATCGTGCAGTCGTCACCGACGATCGCGGTCTCGCCGATCACGACACCCATCCCGTGATCGATGAACACGCGCCGGCCGATGGTCGCGCCCGGGTGAATCTCGATACCCGTCAGGAAACGCCCGGCCTGCGACGCGAAGCGTGCGAGCCAGTAGCGTTTCGCGCGCCAGCATGCATGCGCGAAGCGATGCAGCACGAGCGCGTGCAGCCCCGGATAACAGGTCAGCACTTCCCAGGCACTGCGAGCGGCGGGATCCCGCTCGCGAATCGTCGCAACGTCTTCGCGCAGTCTAGTGAACATGATCGGGTCTGGGCTGGGGAAAAGGCCGGCACGCCCGCCGGCAACGGCCGGTCGTTATCGCGCCGGGTAATTTGCTTATGACGTCCGGCGATTGTAGGGCCACTCGCGCGCGGCCGCACAGCGTCGCGCGTTCACCCCGCCGACGGCACGGGTATTCGCGCGGGACGCCTGTCGCGGCTGGGTGACGCGGTCATCCGGTGGTTCGGCACGGCCCGGGGCACCACCATCGCGGCCGGCCGCTGCAACACGCCGGCGGCGGGCCAGAACGCATCCGTCGAACGCGTGAGCGCCCGACAGCCAACGTGCCTCGGCCGCTTACGCGTCGCCTTCGGGCGTGCCGGACTTCAGCAGGATGTGCTTCGCGATGCCGCGCAGGATGTTGACTTCCTCGCGCTCGAGGCCGGTGCGCGCGAACAGGCGCCGCAGCCGCGGCATCAGCTTCTTCGGGTTGCGCGGATCGAGAAAATCGAGCGCGATCAGCGCGTTCTCGAGGTGCGCGTACATCCGCTCGATCTCGTCGCTCTGCGCGAGCGTGCCGGCCTCGGCCTGCGCCTGGTGCGGCTCGCTCCCCTGCGCCAGGAACGCGACGCGCAGCTCATACGCAAGCACCTGCACGGCCTGCGCGAGGTTCAGCGAACTGTAGGCCGGATTCGCCGGGATGTGCGCGAGCGCGCTGCACTGCTCGACGTGCTCGTTCGCGAGGCCCGTGCGCTCGTTGCCGAACACGAGCGCGATGTCGCCGGCGCCGACCTGCGTGTGCGCCTGTTCGGCGGCCGCGCGCGGCGCAAGGCGCGGCGGCCCGTATTCGCGCGTGCGTGCGGTCAGCGCGATCGACCAGTGGACGCCGGACAGCGCATCGCCGAGCGTGGGCACGACGTGCGCGGACGCGAGGACGTCGTCCGCGCCGCTCGCCATCGCGATCGCCTCGGGGTCGCTCTGCACGTGCGGCACGCGCGGCGCCACCAGGACGAGCCTGGAGAAACCCATCGTCTTCAGCGCGCGGGCGGCCGCCCCGACATTGCCGGGATGGCTCGGCTCGACGAGCACGAAACGGGTGGACGTGAAGCCGCCGGACGGCGGCGGGGACGAGGCCGCGCCCGATTCGGACGGCGCGGCGGGGTTCTGCGGGGTTTCCACTACATACGACTCGGTTCATCAGAATGGCAGTATGGTATCGCCATCGCCCCGGCAAACCCACTCGTCCGGACGGCCAGTGGGGTTTCCCCGCATCCCGGTCACCTGAAACTCTCGAAAATCGGGTAAAATCATGTGTTTACGCGTCGCATCCCGTGCGACGCGGGTCGTACCCTGCTCTTTGTCAATTCGCGTCTCATCTCGCCCGGCACGTTTGCGCCGTTCCGGGCGGTGTGTTCCACTTCGTGGCGGCCCGTGCCGCCGGCTACAGGATCCAGGCTCATGCATCCCATGCTCAACATTGCTGTCAAGGCTGCGCGCCGCGCCGGACAGATCATCAACCGCGCCTCCCTCGACCTCGACCTGATCGAGATCCGCAAGAAGCAGCAGAACGACTTCGTCACCGAAGTGGACAAGGCCGCCGAAGAGGCGATCATCGAGACGCTGAAGACCGCCTACCCCGACCACGCGATCCTCGCGGAAGAATCGGGCGAATCGGAGAACGAATCCGAATTCAAGTGGATCATCGATCCGCTCGACGGCACGACCAACTTCATCCACGGCTTCCCGTACTACTGCGTGTCGATCGCGCTCGAGCACAAGGGCATCGTCACGCAGGCCGTCGTCTACGATCCGAACAAGAACGACCTGTTTACGGCCACCCGCGGCCGCGGCGCGTACCTGAACGACCGCCGCATCCGCGTCGGCCGACGCGACCGCCTCGCGGACGCGCTGGTCGGCACCGGCTTCCCGTTCCGCGAGAAGGACGGCCTCGACGCCTATGCACGTCTGTTCACCGAAATGACGCAGGCCTGCACGGGCCTGCGCCGTCCGGGCGCGGCCGCACTCGACCTCGCGAACGTCGCGGCCGGCCGTCTCGACGGGTTCTTCGAGCAAGGCATCAACGTGTGGGACATGGCGGCGGGCAGCCTGCTGATCACCGAAGCCGGCGGCCTCGTCGGCAACTACACGGGCGACGCCGATTTCCTGCACCGTCACGAGATCGTCGCGGCGAACCCGAAGATCTACGCGCAGATGATCCCGATCCTGAACCGTTACAGCCGCATGCATCCGGCAGCGGAGTAAGCCCGGGCCGCGCCCGCGCGGCGCGGTTGTCGCATCAACCACTCGTTGGCACCGTCATGATGGCGCGCGCGCTGCCTTCCGGTTGTCCGGGGGGCGCAGTAACCTTCTCCATGCAGGGGGCGCTTCCGGCGCCCGTCCTGACATTGCCCGAGTGGCCCGGCCCGGCTGGTGCACCGCCGCGCGTACCGCGCTTCCCCGAGCCCGACGATCGGCTTGCGGAACGCCCGCGCGGCGGACGACGCCGCCAGCACGCCGGCCCCCGCCTGTTTCAACACCGCCACGACTTCGTGGCCACCGTATCCGAATACTCATGTTACGGCTAAGCGAACTTAAACTCCCGCTCGACCACCCCGAGAGCGCCCTCGAAGCCGCAATTCACGCGCGCCTCGCGGAGCTTGGCGTGGCGGCAGACGGGCTCCTCCGTTACACGGTGTTCCGCCGTGCGCACGATGCGCGCAAGCGCGCCGACATCAAGCTCACGTATATCGTCGATGTCGAAGTCAAGGACGAAGCGGCCGTGCTTCCGCGACTGGCCGGCACGCCGCATTGCGCCGTGACGCCCGACATGGCGTACCACTTCGTCGCGAAGGCGCCCGAGCACGGCAACTTCCTGCGCCCGGTCGTCATCGGCATGGGGCCGTGCGGCCTGTTCGCCGGACTGATCCTTGCGCAGATGGGCTTCCGCCCCATCATCCTCGAACGCGGCAAGGCCGTGCGCGAGCGCACCAAGGACACCTTCGGCCTGTGGCGCAAGAGCGTCCTCAATCCCGAGTCCAACGTGCAGTTCGGCGAAGGCGGAGCCGGGACGTTCTCCGACGGCAAGCTGTACAGCCAGATCAAGGATCCCCACCACTACGGCCGCAAGGTGCTCGACGAATTCGTCAAGGCCGGCGCACCGGAGGACATCCTGTATCTGAGCCGGCCGCACATCGGCACGTTCCGCCTCGTCAGCATGGTGGAAAAGATGCGCGCGACCATCCACGAACTGGGCGGTGAAGTGCGCTTCGAAACCCGGGTCGAGGACATCGAGATCGATCAGGGCAAGGTGCGCTCGCTGACGCTGTCGAACGGCGAAACGCTCCGGTGCGACCACGTGGTGCTCGCCGTGGGCCACAGCGCGCGCGACACGTTCCAGATGCTGCACGATCGCGGCGTGTATGTCGAAGCGAAGCCGTTCTCGCTGGGTTTCCGGATCGAACATCCGCAAGGGCTGATCGATCGCAGCCGCTTCGGCAAGTTCGCGGGCCACAAGCAACTCGGTGCGGCCGACTACAAGGTGGTCCATCACTGCAGCAACGGACGCGCGGTCTACAGCTTCTGCATGTGCCCCGGCGGCACGGTGGTCGCGGCAACCTCCGAGCCTGGCCGCGTGGTCACCAACGGCATGAGCCAGTATTCGCGCGCCGAGCGCAACGCGAATGCGGGCATCGTCGTCGGCATCACGCCGGAAGACTATCCGGGCGGCCCGCTGGCAGGCATCGCGTTCCAGCGCAAATGGGAAGAGCGTGCGTTCGAACTCGGCGGCGGCGATTACAGCGCGCCGGGCCAGCTGGTCGGCGATTTCATCGCGGGCCGGCCGTCGACGTCGCTGGGCTCGGTGGTGCCGTCGTACAAGCCGGGCGTGCGCCCGACCGACCTCAGCACCGCGCTGCCCGACTACGTGATCGAAGCCATTCGTGAAGCGCTGCCGCAGATCGACAAGAAAATCGCCGGCTTCGCGATGCACGATGCGGTGCTCACCGGCGTGGAGACGCGCACGTCGTCTCCGATCCGGATCCGTCGCAAGGACGATTACCAGAGCGTGAACGTCGACGGGCTGTATCCGGCCGGTGAAGGTGCCGGGTATGCGGGTGGCATCTATTCGGCAGCCATCGACGGTATCGAGGTCGCGCAGGCGGTGGCGCTCGACATGCTGGCGACGCACGCGTCCTGACGACCTGATTCGCCGGACAGGATCGGCGCGCGAAGGTCCGCGCGCCGCTCGCGACCGCCGGTATACGGATATTTGGCTGTCGCTCGCGCCCGATTCGAATGGGTGCGAGCCAGTCACGCGGCGTCAGGCCTGCTTGATGTAGAAAGTAACGGTCGCGTTGTCCCCCGAGCCTCCGTCATAACCGACCTTGTAACCCGCGGCACTCACAGTGATCGAATAGCCGTTATTTCCGATATAAGGATTGTCCCAATAGAGCCGAAGATTCTCGATACCACCGCCATCGGCGAATTGATATTGAAGCTTCCCCTCCACTCCGGTCATAAAACCATCCGAATCACACTCCCATTCGCCAGCTTGACCATTCGGAATTTTCTCCGGAGGGTACGTGGCCCATATGCCATGCAACAGGGCGATCGATGCCGAGTCCAGAAACAGCGTATTGCCCGAGTTGTTTTGCAGCTTCACCGTCGTGCTTCGTGCGGACATTTCGTTCTCCACAATAAAATGTTATTGCGCATCGCAGCAATTTATGACGCACACCCCGCAATGCGATTCAAACATAGAGCACAAATATCCGCACCGAAAGCTGACAGTTGTAGCAGCCAAATTCAAACAAACAATTTAAATCATTATTCATAAAATCGATATACCAAAATCCGGCAATCCGAAATCATGAAAAATCGAGTCGAATAGCACTTGATTCGCAACGATTCCTGCGTTGCGGCCTTCAGCGCCGCGCAAGAGCGGGTTGATCCGCCCACTCACGATGCGCCACCACTCGACGACGACGACACCGAGCTACCCGCATCGAGCCGTGCGGCACGGCAAGCGTCGAACGGCTCGCTTCGGGAGACTGGCGAAGATCTCGAGACCGGCAATGCATGACCGGGAGAAGCGATCGCCGCTGGTTGGATCGCGTCTCGCTACAAGACATATAACTTGGCCAACCACCTTCCGTTCCGTGTGGGCGCTCCCCCGGGAACAGCCGTCCGATCAGGGGTACCCTCAGGTCAGTCGCGCTCTCGCGCCGGGCATTTTTTGTTTTGGTTCGGGCCTTGGAAATCGTCCACCAGAGACCGTCCTGCTCGACGGCGATTTCCTCTCGTTCCCTTGCGCCAATCTCGACGCCCCTCGTCGCGTTCCAGAGGTATAACGTCAGCGCATCCTCAACGCGCCGACCGAGGTTCGGCAGCCAGTTGAACAGCGCTCCCGCTTCGGCATCACTCAGGAACCATTTCGCGGTTCCGAAGGCGCACCGCCGATCCGCTTGCCATTGCGCCGTACCGGACCTCGCGTGATTTGCCGGACCGGCTGCGCACCGATCACGAACGCCGGCCACTAGCCAATCGGCGAACATCGGCCGTAACTTCCAACGCGACTGGTAAACTCGGGCAACTCAAGCAACAACTTTACGCCGGATCTATGACCACGCTGTCGCCCGAGGCCTTTGCAGGCCACACTCCGATGATGCAGCAGTACCTTCGCATCAAGGCCGATCACCCCGACACGCTCGTCTTCTACCGGATGGGCGACTTCTACGAGCTGTTCTTCGAGGATGCGGAGAAAGCCGCACGCCTGCTCGACCTGACCCTCACGCAACGCGGCGCCTCGGCCGGCACGCCGATCAAGATGGCCGGCGTCCCGCATCACGCGGTCGAACAGTATCTGGCGAAGCTCGTGAAGATGGGCGAATCGGTCGCGATCTGCGAGCAGATCGGCGACCCTGCCACATCGAAGGGCCCGGTCGAACGCAAGGTCGTGCGCGTCGTCACGCCCGGCACGCTGACCGACGCGGCGCTGCTGTCCGACAAGAACGACGTCTACCTGCTCGCGATGTGCACGGGTCACAACAAGCGTGGCGTCGCGGTCAACATCGGCCTCGCGTGGCTGAACCTCGCGAGCGGCGCGCTGCGGCTCGCCGAAATCGAACCCGACCAGCTCGGCGCCGCACTCGAACGCATCCGCCCGGCCGAAATCCTGACGGCGGACGGCGCGACCGACGCCGTGCCCGCTGGCGCCGGCGCGGTCAAGCGCGTGCCGGCATGGCACTTCGACATCGCATCGGGCACGCAGCGCCTGTGCGACCAGCTCGACGTCGCGGGCCTCGACGGCTTCGGCGCGCATTCGCTGACGAGCGCATGCGGCGCGGCGGGCGCGCTGCTGCTGTACGCGGCGGCCACGCAGGGCCAGCAACTGCGTCACGTGCGCAGCCTGAAGGTCGAGAACGAAACCGAATACATCGGGCTCGACCCGGCAACGCGCCGCAACCTCGAGCTGACCGAAACGCTGCGCGGCACCGAATCGCCGACGCTGTACTCGCTGCTCGACACCTGCTGCACGACGATGGGCAGCCGCCTGCTGCGTCACTGGCTGCATCACCCGCCGCGCGCGTCGGTCGCCGCGCAGTCGCGCCAGCAGGCGATCGGCGCACTGCTCGAGGCGCCAGCGAACGCGAGCCTCGACGCACTGCGCAGCGCGCTGCGCCAGATCGCCGACGTCGAACGGATCACCGGGCGTCTCGCGCTGCTGTCCGCGCGGCCGCGCGACCTGTCGAGCCTGCGCGACACGTTCGCCGCGCTGCCGGCGCTGCGCGAGCGCATCAGCGCGATCGTCGCGAACGCGGATGCGCTCACGCGCGTCGACGCGGCGCTCGCGCCGCCCGCCGAATGCCTCGACCTGCTGACGAGCGCGATCGCCCCCGAGCCGGCCGCGATGGTGCGCGACGGCGGCGTGATCGCGCGCGGCTACGATTCGGAGCTCGACGAGTTGCGCGACATCTCCGAGAACTGCGGGCAGTTCCTGATCGATCTCGAGGCACGCGAGCGCACCCGCACGGGCATCGCGAACCTGCGCGTCGAATACAACAAGGTGCACGGCTTCTACATCGAGGTCACGCGCGGCCAGACCGACAAGGTGCCCGACGACTATCGCCGTCGCCAGACGCTGAAGAACGCCGAGCGCTACATCACGCCCGAACTGAAGACCTTCGAGGACAAGGCGCTGTCCGCGCAGGAACGCGCGCTGGCCCGCGAGCGCGCGCTGTACGACGGCGTGCTGCAGGCGCTGCTGCCGTTCATTCCGGAGTGCCAGCGTGTCGCGTCGGCGCTTGCGGAGCTCGACGTGCTCGCCGCGTTCGCCGAGCGCGCCCGCACGCTCGACTGGGTTGCCCCCGCCTTCACCGACGAAATCGGCATCGAGATCGAACAGGGGCGCCACCCGGTCGTCGAAGCGCAGGTCGAGCAGTTCATCGCAAACGACTGCCGGTTCGGCGCCGAGCGCAAGCTGCTGCTGATCACCGGCCCGAACATGGGCGGTAAGTCGACATTCATGCGGCAGACGGCGCTGATCGCGCTGATGGCCTACGTCGGCAGCTACGTGCCCGCGAAGTCGGCCTGCTTCGGCCCGATCGACCGGATCTTCACGCGGATCGGCGCGGCCGACGACCTCGCCGGCGGCCGCTCGACCTTCATGGTCGAGATGACCGAAGCGGCGGCGATCCTCAACGACGCGACACCGCAAAGCCTCGTGCTGATGGACGAAATCGGCCGCGGCACGTCGACGTTCGACGGCCTCGCGCTCGCGTGGGCCATCGCACGCCATCTGCTCGCGCAAAACGGCTGCTACACGCTGTTCGCGACGCACTACTTCGAGCTGACGCAACTGCCGGCCGAATTCCCGCAAGCGGCCAACGTCCACCTGTCGGCCGTCGAGCACGGCCACGGCATCGTGTTCCTGCACGCGGTCAACGAAGGCCCGGCGAACCAGAGCTACGGGCTGCAGGTTGCACAGCTCGCGGGCGTGCCGGCGCCGGTGATCCGCGCCGCGCGCAAGCATCTCGCGTATCTCGAACAGCAGTCGGCCACGCAGCACACCCCGCAGCTCGACCTGTTCAGCGCGCCGCCCGCCGCGGCCGACGAACTCGAATGCGCGGATGCGCCGGCGCCGTCCGACGTCCCGCATCCGGCGCTCGACAAGCTGCGCGACATCGATCCCGACGACCTCAAGCCGCGCGAGGCGCTCGACCTGCTGTACGAACTGCGCACGCTCGTCCGCTCGCACGATGCCGACGGGCACGCATAAGCGCCTCCCGTCGGGCCGGCCGGCCCGCGCCGCCGCCGCACTGGTCGCGGCGGTGCTCGCGCTGGCGCAGGCCGGCGCGCTGGCCGCACCGCCCAAGCGTGCCGCGGCCCCCTACTCGTTCGCGGTCGTGTCGGGCGTCATCGATGCGCCGGCCGACGAGCCGGCCGCGCAGCGGCTGTTCGAATCGATCGCGCGCGAGCGCAATCTGGCCTTCGTCGTCTATGCAGGCGACCTCAAGGGCGCGAAGGAAGCGTGCCGCGACTCGCTGTATACGCAGCGCGGCGCGATCCTGGACGCATCGCGCGTGCCGCTCGTGTTCATTCCCGGCCACCACGACTGGGTGACGTGCAACACGGCGGCCGGCGGCAGCTACGACCCGGTCGAACGCCTGGACTTCGTGCGGCAGACGCTGCTGGCCGACGCGGCGTTGCCCGACCCCGGCGCGCTGCAGATCACGCGCGAAAGTGAAGTGGCCCGGTTCCGACCCTATCGGGAAAACGCGCGCTGGATGCATGACGACGTCGTCTACGTCGCGCTGAACGCACCGGCGCCGAACAACCACTATCTGACGGCCGGCGGCCGCAACGGCGAATTCGAGGACCGCATCATCGCGAACGGCTTCTGGATCGACCACGCAGCCGAATATGCGAAGCGGCGCGAAGCGCGCGCCATGGTGGTGATTTTCGAAGGCGACCCGCAGTTCGAGCGCTACGAGCGCGCCGAACGCTTTGCGTGGTTGCGTTTCAACCGGCCGCGCGTCCGCGACGGCTTCCGTGAACTGAAACGAACGCTGGTGAAGGCGGCGGCGACATTCCGCGGCCCGATCCTGGTGATGCACGCGAGCGGCGAGCCGCTTGCGAACGGCTTCCTGATCGATCGGCCGCTGCATGCGGACGACGGTGCGCTGGTGGGAAATGTGACGCGCGTCGCGATCGGACCGCGTCATCCGGCGAATCAGTGGGTGAAGGTCAACGTGTCGCCGGCACGGCAGACGATCTTCAACGTGAGCGTGCAGGACGTGCCGAAGAACCTGCCGATCCCGCCCGCGCTGCCAGTCCTGCCGCGCGACGAGGTCCCGCTGCCGCAGATGCCGGAGATCCCGGCGCTGCCGGCACTGCCCGACTCATCGTCGGTCGCGCCGCCGCTGCAGGGCGACGGCACGACGCCGGGCGGCGCCTCGTGGCCCGCGCCGCCCCCTGCTTCAGGGCCGGCGCCGGGCCTGCCTGCCAGTTCAGTGCAGGGTACGCCCTGACGGCGCGTCGCCGTCCTCGTCTTCGTCCTCGTCGACGATTTCAAGGCCTTCCGCGCCGTGCGCGTGCTCATGCTCGATCTCGTCCTCGGTCGCTTCGCGAACGTCCTTGACCGTCAGCGCGAAACGCAGCGCCATGCCCGCGAGCGGGTGGTTGCCGTCGAGCACGACCTTGTCTTCGGCGATGTCGGTGACCGTGTAGATCAGCGAATCCACTTCCTCGTCGCCGTCTTCCGGCGTGCCTTCGAACTGCATGCCTACTTCGAGCGGCTCGGGAAAACGATCGCGCGGCTCGATCTTCACGAGTTCGGGATCGTAGTCGCCGAACGCGTCCTGCGGCTCGAGCTGAACCTGCGCCTGGTAACCCGGTTCCTGGCCGTCGAGCTGTTCCTCGATCTTGGGGAACGTGCCATCATAGCCGCCGTGCAGATAAACCATCGGCTCGTCGCTTTCCTCGATCAGATTGCCTTGCGCATCCGACAGCTTGTAGGTGACCGACACGACGGTGTTTTTTGCGATTTTCATCCAATTCTCCCAAATACAAGTCTCATTATACGATGCGCAACCGGTCTCAAGCCGAACCGCGGGATGCCGCTGCCGCCCCGCTCGGCGCGCCGCCTTCCGATCTTCCCACGCCGCTGCTCGGCGGCCTCACGCCGGCGCAATTCATGCGCCGCTACTGGCAGAAGAAGCCGCTGCTGATCCGCCAGGCGATCCCCGGCGTGAAGCCGCCGGTCACGCGCGACGCACTGTTCGAGCTGGCCGCCGACTATGACGCCGAAGCGCGCCTGATCACCCATTTTCGTAACAAGTGGCAACTGGCGCACGGCCCGTTCGAGCCGGGCGCGCTGCCGGCCGTTTCGCGCAAGTCCTGGTCCCTGCTCGTGCAGGGCCTCGACCTGCACGTCGACGCGGCGCGCGCGCTGCTCGACCGCTTCCGCTTCATTCCGGACGCCCGCCTCGACGACCTGATGATTTCGTACGCGACGGACGGCGGCGGCGTCGGCCCGCACTTCGACTCGTACGACGTATTCCTGCTGCAGGTCGAAGGCCGGCGTCGCTGGCGCATCGGCGCGCAGAAAGACCTGTCGCTGCAGCCGGACGTGCCGCTGAAGATACTCGAGCATTTCGAGCCGACCGACGAATGGGTGCTGGAGCCCGGCGACATGCTGTACCTGCCGCCGCACATCGCGCACGACGGCGTGGCCGAAGGCGAATGCATGACCTGCTCGATCGGCTTTCGTGCGCCGTCCGCCGGGGAGCTGGGAGCGCAATTCCTGTACTACCTCGCGGAACGCGGCGGCCTGCGCGACGAGCGCGGCGACGCGCTCTACCGCGACCCGAAGCAGCCGGCGGTCGACGCCCCCGCGCAACTGCCGCCGGCGATGGTCGAGCGCGTCGCCGAGATTGTCGACGCGATCCGCTGGCGCAAGCGCGACGTCGCCGAATTCCTCGGCTGCTACCTGAGCGAACCCAAATCGAACGTGGTATTCGAGCCGCCGGCGCGCCCGCTGTCCGAGGCCGCGTTCGTCGCGCAGGCGTCGCGCCGGGGCGTGTATCTCGACAGACGCGCCGCATTGATGTATAACGCGCGCTCGTACTTCATTAATGGTGAAGAAGAACCGCTCGAGCAAGCCGGCGAATGGCTGCCCGAACTGGCCAATCTGCGCCACATGGAGGCGAAACGGTTTGTAACACTATCCCGGGCTCCCTCAATGACAGCCTTGCTGCACGAGTGGTATTGTGCGGGCTGGCTACGGGTCGGAAACCGGATTTAGTGGGCCGCCCCGTATGCCCGTGCAGATCAAATTCTGTATGGGAAAGACAACGTATTGACCCCGCATTTGTCGACGGTCGATAGGAAAGTGCATATAATTTCCGCCCAAGCCGTAGGGAAGATTCACGCTCTAGAAGTGCGTCTCCACCAGCGGCCCAGGTCGGTGTTGGAGCACATTACCGGTATTGTTTCGCGCTGTTGCTTACCTTTAACCATAAAAGGACGTGATCATGAAGAAATCCCTCCTCGTAGCTTCCCTGTTGGCTGCTGTTGCACTGGCTGCTTGCAACAAGAGCGCTGATCAAGCTGCTTCGTCGGCTGCTAGCGACGCATCGGCTGCTGCTTCGTCGGCTGCTTCGGCAGTTGCTGGTGCTGCGAGCGACGCTGCTGCTGCAGCTTCGACGGTGACGGCTGCTGCGAGCGACGCAGCTGCTGCTGTGGCGTCGGCTGCTTCGGCAGCGACGGCTGCTCCGGCTTCGGGCGCAAGCCAGTAAGCCTCAGCATCAGCTGAAAAAAAACCGGCCCTTCGGGCCGGTTTTTTTACGTCTGTCGGTTCCGCGCATCGCACCCGACAGGCAAGCCGGCCACGACGCCGTCCCGCCCCTTCCTGCCCCCCTTCTACGCCCGCTCAACCGAGCGTCAGCCAGTCGAAGCCCGCGTCCTGCGTGGCCACGACCACTTCCTCCCCGTCCGTTCCCAGCACGCCGGCCAACGCCTGGCGGGCCAGCTCGGGCCGGTTGTTCTGCTGGCTCAGGTGCGCCGCGACCAGGTGCTGGAGACGGCTGCGTTCGAGCGATGCGAGGATGCCGGCGGCGGCATCGTTGCTCAGATGGCCGTGATTGCCGCCGATCCGGGCCTTCAGCGACTGCGGATAGCGGCTGCCGGCGAGCATCGCGGTATCGTGGTTGGATTCGAGCACCAGCGCGTCACAGCCGCTCAGGACGGTCGTGATGTGCGGCGTGGCCATCCCGACGTCGGTCAGCACGCCGAGCCGGCGGCAACCGTCCATGAAGACGAACTGGAGCGGTTCCCGCGCATCGTGGGGCACCGTATAGGGCATCACGGCCAGATCGCGTATCGCGGCCGTCTCGTCGCCCCACAACACGTGGAGATCGACATCGGCCTCGTCCGCGCCCACCGCGCGCGCCGTGCCCCAGCTCATGTAGAGCGGCAGCGACCCGCGCCGGGCGAGCGTCAGCGCACTGCCGACGTGGTCGCTGTGTTCGTGGGTGATGAGGATCGCATCGAGATCGTCGATGGCGAGATTCAGGCGGCCGAGGCGGCGCTCGACCTCCTTCGCGGAAAAACCGCAGTCGAGCAGCACGCGGGTGGTCGTCGTGCCGCTCGAGGCCTCGACGACCAGCGCGTTGCCTTCGCTGCCGCTACCGAGGCTGGCGAAGCGCACTCGGTCAGTTCAGCTGGGCGTGCAACAGCGAAATGATCCGCTGCGCGTCCGACGAGTTGTCGACCTGGCCGTTCGCGTCGACCACCGCGACCTGCGTGGCGCCATTGCCCTGCGCGCGCACGTTGACCAGGTATTCCTTGCCCGGCTTGGCCGCCGACGGGCCGCCGTAGAACAGCTTGCCGAACAGCCCGTCGCGCTTGAGCTCTTCCATCGTGTTCGCGTAGCGGACCGTGTACAGGCCCTTCTCGCGATCGCGATTGTCGACCGCGAAGTTGGTGCGGTCGAGCGCGAGACCGACACGCAGCCACGCACGGTCGAACGATTCCGCCAGTTGCAGCGTCGCGGCGCCGCCGTTGGTGTCGCTGACCTGCGCCGGCGCCGTCGCGGGACGCGCATCGGTCAGCAGCTGCTTCGCCTGGGCGTCGCTCAGGCCGAACTTCTGCATCAGCTTCGACAGGAACACGGCCTCGAGCACCGGGTTGCGCGGACGCTCTTCCCAGCGCGACGACGTGCCGCCCTGCGGACCGACCATCATTTCCTCCATCGCGCTGTGCGTGATCGAGATGTCGGTGTTGCCGTTCGACGTGCGGTTCACGAGCGTGCGGAAGCGGTCGCGCGTGCCCGACGAGTATGCGAAGTCGATGACCTTGCCGATCGTGCGGCGGAACCAGTCGTCGGGAATGTTCGCGCGGTTCTCGGCCCAGTCGGTGGCCATGATGCCGGTCGACGGTGCGTCGGTCTTCAGCGAGAAGCCGTTCTCCTGCCAGAATTCCTTCAGGATCGGCCACAGCTGCTCGGGCGTGCGCCCGTCGACGACGAGCCAGCGGCGGTCGCCGTCGCGCTCGATGTGCATGCCGAGCGGATCCTGCGCGCTCGGGACGCCGTCGGTCGCGTTGCCGGCTGCCGTCGTCGCCCGCGGCGGCAGCGTGCCGAGACCGGCATTGCTCGGCGGCGCGACGAACTGCTGGGTCGTCGGCACCGGCTTCAGGTCGCTCGGCACCGCGAGCGGCGGCGCCGAACCCGTGTTCTTGTAGTTGACCCGGTCAGGAGCCAGATAATCGTTCAGCGTATCGCAGCCAGCGAGCGCGCCCAGCGCCAGCGCCACCACTGAAACCTGGATGGCGCGAGAGGAAAAGGCGAAACGTTTCATGAAATCCTTCGTCTTGCTAGAACGCTCGTCAGGAGCGGCGCCGGACGGAGCCGGCCGGTGCGGGTTGATGAGGGGTCGAGCCGGCGGCCGCAGGACGCGGCCGCCTGTGCATCAGGCGAGGACGCCGGCCTCGACGAGGGCCGAACGTACGACATCGTGGCAGCGCTCGTCGAGCGGCGTAAGCGGCAGACGGATGCCGCCCTGCATCTTGCCCATCGCCTGCAGCGCCCACTTCACCGGAATCGGGTTCGCCTCGATGAACAGGTTCTTGTGCAGCGACAGCAGCTTCATGTGCAGCTCGCGCGCCGTTGCGACGTCGCCGGCCAGCGCTGCACGGCACAGGTCGCTCATCGCTCGCGGCGCGACGTTCGCCGTCACCGAGATGTTGCCGTGGCCGCCGAGCAGCATCAGCGCGATCGCGGTCGGATCGTCGCCGCTGTAGATCGCGAAATGCTTCGGCGCGGCCTTGATCAGGTGTGCGGCGCGATCGATGTTGCCGGTCGCTTCCTTCACGCCGATGATGCCCGGCACCTGCGCGAGGCGCAACGTCGTCTCGTGCGCCATGTCCGCGACGGTGCGGCCCGGCACGTTGTACAGGATCACCGGCAGGTCGACCGACTCGGCGATCGTCTTGAAGTGCCGGTACATCCCTTCCTGCGTGGGCTTGTTGTAGTACGGCACGACCTGCAGCGTCGCGTCGGCGCCGACGGCCTTCGCGTGCTTCGTCAGTTCGATCGCCTCCGCGGTCGAATTGCCGCCTGCGCCCGCGATGATCGGGATGCGCTTCGCCGCATGCTCGACCGCCGTGCGGATCATCAGGATGTGCTCTTCGACGTTGAGCGTTGCCGACTCGCCGCTCGTGCCGACCACGACGAGTGCGTCGGTGCCTTCCGCGATGTGCCAGTCGATCAGTTTGCGAAACGCCGGCAGGTCGAGACTGCCGTCTTCGAGCATCGGGGTGACGATCGCGGGGATGCTGCCGCGGATTTGAATGCCGTCTTGGGTGCCGTTAGCCATGAAACGCGATTGATTGATGTACCGGTAAACGTTGAGATTGTAGCGGATTAGCCGGGCAGTTCGTAACGTGGAATTCCCGCCCCCGCCGTCGGGGTCGCGCCCTCGCGTACCGCGCAGATGCGCTGCACGAACGCCTCGCGCGGCGCGGCGGCGAATCCGTCCTCGTACGCGACCACCCGCAGGCGGCCGCGCACCGCATCCAGCAGCTCGCCCGGGGCGAGCAGGAACGCGGGGTTGGACGGTTTGCCGACCGTTTCGTTTCCTTGCGCGAAGGTTTCGTAGATCAGCACGCCGCCCGGCGCCACCGCATCGAGCAGATGGGGCCAGAGCGGACGATGCAAATAATGGGTGACGATCACTCCCGCGAACGACGCACCGGCCGGCAGCGGCCAGGGCGCGCCCTCGAGATCGGCGTCGCGCGCGTCGACGCCCGGGATCGCGCGCAATGCCGCCAGCGCAGCCGGATCGCGGTCGAGCGCGACGACCGGATGCCCATGCGACGCAAACCAGCGCGCATGGCGGCCGCCACCCGCGGCGACGTCGAGCACCGCGCCGCCCGCCGGGACGAGCCGCGACCACCGGGCGACCCAGCGCGACGGATCGGTCTGGGCGACGTGGCCGCCCGCGGCGGCAATGACAGGTTCGCGCATGCCGTCAGGTCAGGTGTACGACAGGCCCATCGCCTCGCGCACGTCGCGCATCGTCTCGACCGCGTGCTTGCGCGCCTTGTCGCAGCCGTCCGCGACGATTGCGCGCAGCAGCGACGGATCGTCCATGTACTTCTGCGCGCGCTCGAGCATCGGCTGCTGTTCGCGCAGGATCCCTTCGACGACCGGCTGCTTGCAGTCGAGGCAGCCGATGCCCGCCGAGCGGCAGCCGCTCTGCACCCACGCGTGCGTCGTTTCGTCCGTATAGACCTGGTGCAGCTGCCACACCGGGCACTTGTCGGGATCGCCCGGATCGGTGCGGCGCACGCGCGCCGGATCGGTCGGCATCGTGCGGACCTTCTTCGTGATCGTCTCGGCGTCCTCGCGCAGGCCGATCGTATTGCCGTACGACTTCGACATCTTCTGGCCGTCGAGGCCCGGCATCCGGGACGCTTCGGTCAGGAGCGCCTGCGGCTCGACCAGGATGATCTTGCGCGCACCTTCGAGATAGCCGAACAGGCGCTCGCGGTCGCTCATCGACAGGCTCTGCGATTCCTGCAGCATCGCGCGCGCCTGTTCGAGCGCCTCGTCGTCGCCCTCCTGCTGGTACGCATTGCGCAGCTCGTGATAGAGCTTCGAGCGCTTGCCGCCGAGCTTCTTCGCGGCTTCGAGCGCCTTCTCCTCGAAGCCCGGCTCGCGGCCGTACAGGTAGTTGAAGCGACGCGCGATCTCGCGCGTCATCTCGACGTGCGGCACCTGATCCTCACCGACCGGCACGAGCGAGCCGCGATACAGCAGGATGTCGGCCGCCATCAGCACCGGGTAGCCGAGGAAGCCGTAGGTCGACAGGTCCTTGTCCTTCAGCTTCTCCATCTGCTCCTTGTAGGTCGGCACGCGTTCGAGCCAGCCGAGCGGCGTGCTCATGCCGAGCAGCAGCGCGAGCTCCGCATGTTCGGGCACCTTGCTCTGGATGAACAGCGTCGCCTGCGCCGGGTCGATGCCGGACGCGAGCCAGTCGATCAGCACGTCCCACACGTTCTTCTCGATGACCTCGGGCGTTTCGTAGTGCGTCGTCAGCGCATGCCAGTCGACCACGCAGAAGAAGCACGGGTACTCGGACTGCAGCTTCACCCAGTTTTTCAGCACGCCGTGGTAGTGGCCGAGGTGCAGCGACCCGGTGGGTCGCATGCCGGAGAAAATACGATCTGGGAACATGATTGTCGTTAGAAAAGCGAGGCGAAGGGAGACAGGATGGCGCTCAGCACGCCGGCCGCGGCGTTCACGAGCGGACGCAGCCAGAAGTTCGTCAGCACGCCCGTCGAGACCAGCACGAGGACGATGATGAAACCGTACGGCTCGATACGCGACAGCGCGATCGATTGCTTCGGCGGCAGCAGTGCCGCCAGGATGCGGCCGCCGTCGAGCGGCGGCAGCGGAAACAGGTTGAGCACGCCGAGCACCAGGTTCGCGCTGACGCCCGCGTAGGCCATCCGCGTGAAGAACGGCTCGTCGATGCCGGCCGCGGGCAGCACGATGGTCAGCACGCCCCAGATCAGTGCCTGCACGAAGTTGCAGGCCGGCCCTGCGAGCGACACCCACAGGCTGCCCCAGCGCGGATTGCGCAGGTTGCCGAACGATACCGGCACCGGCTTCGCATAGCCGAACAGGAATGCGCCGCCGGTCAGGAAATACATCGCGAGCGGGATCGCGATCGTGCCGAGCGGATCGATGTGCCGCATCGGATTGAACGACACGCGCCCCATCATGTAGGCGGTGTTGTCGCCGAGCAGGCGCGCGGCGTAGCCGTGCGCGGCCTCGTGCAGCGTGATCGCGAAGATCACCGGCAGCGCGTAGACGGCGATGGTCTGTATCAGGGAAGCATCCATATCGCGTTATTGTAACAAGCGCACTGGCGCAAAAATGAATGGCGCTTACGCGGCCGAAAGCCCGAACGGTTCGAGCGCGCCGCGCCCGGCGCGCACGAGCTGCGGCTCGTCGCCCGTCAGGTCGATCACCGTCGACGGTTCGCGCGGACACGCGCCGCCGTCGATCACGAGATCGACCTGCTTCTCGAGGCGCGCGCGGATGTCGTCGGGGTCGTTGAGCGGCTCGTCGTCCGGCGGCAGGATCAGCGTCGTGCCGAGCAGCGGCTGGCCCAGCGATTCGAGGAGCGCGAGCGTGATCGCGTGATCGGGCACACGCAGCCCGATCGTCTTGCGCGACGGGTGCGACAGCCGGCGCGGCACTTCCTTCGTCGCCTGCAGGATGAACACGTACGGGCCCGGCGTCACCGACTTGATCTGCCGGTACTGACGATTGTCCACCATCGCGAAGTTGGCCAGTTCCGACAGGTCGCGCACGAGCAGCGACAGGTGCTGCTTCTCGTCGAGGCCGCGGATGCGGCGCACGCGCTCGACCGCGTCCTTGTCGTCGAGATGGCACGCGAGTGCGTAGCTGGAATCGGTCGGCATCGCGATCACGCCGCCCTTGCTGACGATGTCCGCGGCCTGCTTGATCAGGCGCGGCTGCGGATTATCCGGATGAATCCTGAAGAACTGGGACATGGGGACACGTAAAGAGGGAGAAGTCGGATGCGCGCCTCGCCGGCAGCGCGAACGGCGAACGGCAAGCGGCCGCGGCGCGTCAGAGCCAGCGCTCCCAGACCGGTTTCAGGTCGGGCGGCAACGGCGGCAGGCTGCCGAGCTCGACGCGGCCCTCGCCCGGCGCATGGAAATCCGAACCGCGCGACACTTCGAAGCCGAAGCGGCGCGCGACGTCCGCGTATTCGCGGTACTGGTCGGGCGTGTGGCTGCCCGTGACGACCTCGATCGCGCGGCCGCCGAGATCGATGAATTCGCCGAAGAATGCGTCGAATTCGACCGGCGTATAGCGGTAGCGGCCCGGGTGCGCGACCACGGCCTCGCCGCCCGCCGCGCGAATCCATGCGACGGCGTCGGACAGCGTTGCCCAGCGGTGCGGGACGAACCCGGGCTTGCCGTCGCCGAGCAGGCGGTCGAACACGTCGGATGTGGAGGCGGCATGGCCGTTCTCGACCAGGAAACGCGCGAAGTGGGTGCGTGAGATCAGGTCGGGATTCGACACGTACTTCAGCGCGCCTTCGTACGCACCGGGAATGCCGAGCGTCTCGAGCTGCGCGGCGATCGCCTGTGCACGGGCGGCCCGGCCGTGGCGCGTGCGGTAAAGGCCGTCGACGAGCGTCGGGTTCGACGGATCGATGTGCAGCCCGACGATATGGACCGTGCGCGACGCCCACGTGACCGAAATCTCGACGCCGCTCAGGTAGCGCATCCCGAGCGCCTCCGCCTCGCTGCGCGCCGCCACCTGGCCGCCGATCTCGTCGTGGTCGGTCAGCGCCCACAGGGTCACGCCGCCGGCATGGGCGCGGCGCGCGACGTCGGCAGGCGACAGCAACCCGTCGGAAACATTCGAATGGCAGTGGAGATCAGCGTTCATTGTCGGTATGGCAGGTGAAGCTTCATTCTACTGCAATGCGGCAATTGCGCCGCCCGCCTGCCCCGCCGCTGCCGCCGCCGGCCTATGCGCAGAACGCCTCGATCAGCGCCGCGATCTGCTCCGGCTGGTCGTGATGGACCATGTGGCCGGCATCCTCGACGAGCTTTTCGCGCCAGTCGGGGAACGCGCCGAAGCGCGCCTTGAACTCCGGCAGCGGGATGTCGCCCGCGATGTACGCGAGCGTCGGCGAATTGACGGCCTCGACGTGCAGCACCTTCGCGCGCACCTGCTTCCAGACGGCCATCACTTCGTCGAGCCGGTACAACTGCGGGCCCGCCATCTTGTGCGCGGGGTCCGCCAGCAGATGGTAGAGGCCGTCGTCGCCGCGCGTCGACCAGTGCGCGGCGAGGAACGCGGCGCGGCGCGGATCGAGCCGCGGATTGGTCTTGATCAGCCGGGCCGCCACGTCGTCGAGCGACGCATACGGACGCAGCACCGGCGGTTCGCGCAGCTCGTCGAGCCAGCCGCGCAGCCGGCGCGGCGCCTGCTCGGCCCGCGCGGGGGCGAGCCCGAACCCTTCGAGGTCGACCACGCGCCGCACGCGCTCCGGCCGCGCGCCCGCGTACAGGCACACGAGGTTCGCCCCCATGCTGTGCCCGACCAGGTTGACTTCACCGGTCGGCGCATAGTGATCGACGAGCGCATCGAGATCGCCCAGGTACTCGTGGAACCAGTAATGACCGCCGCCCTGCCGCGCGACCGGCCAGTCGGACAGGCCAAAGCCGCGCGCATCCGGCGCGATCACCTGCCAGTCGCCCGCGAGCGCGTCGACGACGAACTGGAACGATGCCGCAACGTCCATCCAGCCGTGCAGCATGAACAGCGTCGGCGCATCGGGCCGGCCCCAGCGCCGCACATGCAGCTTGACGCCGCGCACCGTGACGAAATCGGAAACAGAACTCGAGGCATTCATTGCAGTCGCCAGAAAAAAAGAATGATCGTTCGATTATAGCGATGACGCTTCCGTTCAGGCGACCGGCAGTCGAGGCAGTTCTCTAGCGACGGGGCGCCGATGACACGCCGAACCGGCGCATCGGGCGCTGCGGAAATGCCGCCGAACGGTCCGTGCGGCCCGACGGCGCCAGCGTTCGCCCGCCCGTCGGGCGCCGGCGGCGCCCGGTCGCCCTAACCCGCCGCCTGGCCGTCCGCCGCGTCCTGCGCGGCGAGTTCGTCCAGCTCCGCCTGCTCGAATCCCGCGGTGCGGCGGGCGTCGAAATTGAACGGGCCGCGCAGCCGCGGTGCATGGTACCGTTCGGCAAGCTCGCGGTAGGCGGGAACCGGATCGCGGCCGACCGCGTCGCACAGGTGCCGGAACCAGCGGTTCCCGATCGCGACGTGGCCGATCTCGTCGCGCAGAATCACGTCGAGGATCGCCGCGGACGCGTCATCGCCCGCCTGCACGAGCCGCGCACGGATCGGCGGCGACGCGTCGAGCCCGCGCGCCTCGAGCGTGCGCGGCACGAGCGCCATCCGCGCGAGCACATCGGCCTTGGTCCGCTCGCACATCTCCCACAGCCCGTTGTGCGCGGGAAAATCGCCGTACGCATGCCCGAACCCGGCCAGCCGGTCCGACAGCAGCGTGAAGTGATGGGCCTCCTCGGCCGCGACCTTCAGCCAGTCCGCATAAAACGCGTCCGGCATCCCGGCGAAGCGCCATACGGCGTCGAGCGCCAGGTTGATCGCGTTGAATTCGATATGCGCGAGCGCGTGCAGCAGCACCGCGCGCCCCGCGGGCGAGCGCATGCTGCGGCGTTCGAGCTGGCGCGGCTCGACGAGCGGCGGGCGCGCCGGACGGCCGGGCAGGTCGGCCGGCTCGTCCAGTTCGAGCGCCGGCGCGATCGCGGCCTGTCCGGCCAGCAGCGCGTCATACAGCGCGCGGACCTGCGCGGCCTTCGCGGCCGGCTCGAACATCCGCAGCGCGTCGAGCGCGGCACGGCGCACGCAACGCGGCGCCACGGTGAAGGAAGAAGGCTCCATGTTCATCAAGCGGGGCACCGCCCGTGCGCATCGCGGGAGCGCATGCACGCGACGGTTTACAATAAGCATTTGTGCCGTCACGCCATGCGCCCGGCACGCCAGACGCGCCATTCTACCGGCGCCCATCATCGAAGAGACCAGGAGACTCCGTGACGATCTACAAACTGGGCGAGACGGCCCCGACGATCCACGAAAGCGTGTTCGTCGCCGATACGGCGGCCATCATCGGCAAGGTCGTGCTCGAGGAAAACGCGAGCGTGTGGTTCGGTGCGACGATTCGCGGTGACAACGAGACGATCACGGTCGGTGCCGGCAGCAATGTCCAGGAAGGCGCGGTCCTGCATACGGACCCCGGATTTCCTCTGACGATTGCCGAAAACGTGACGATCGGGCATCAGGCGATGCTGCACGGATGCACGATCGGCGAAGGTTCGCTGATCGGGATTCAGGCGGTGGTCTTGAATGGAGCAGTCATCGGCCGCAACTGTCTGGTTGGTGCCGGCGCGGTCGTGACGGAAGGCAAGACGTTCCCGGACAACTCGCTGATTCTCGGCGCACCGGCGAAAGTCGTGCGCGAGCTGTCGGCAGACGACACCGCGCGGCTGCGCGCAAATGCGAAGACGTACGTCGAGCGGCGTGCGCATTTCAAGGAGCAACTCGTGCGGATCGGGTGATTCGCGCGGATTTCAAGGAAGAAGAGTGAGCGACCAGTTACAGAAATTCATGTTCAATTCGGCACCCGTGCGCGGCGAGATCGTGTCGCTGCGCAACACGTGGCAAGAGGTGCTTTCCCGCCGGGACTACCCTGCTCCGGTGCGCACGGTGCTCGGCGAGATGATGGCCGCCTGTGCGCTGCTGTCCGCGAACCTGAAATTTCACGGCACCCTGATCATGCAGATCTTCGGCGACGGGCCGGTCCAGATGCTGGTCGTCCAGTGCGGCTCGGACCTGACGATGCGGGCCACGGCCAAGTTCGCCGGCGACTCGGCGCAGACGATCGGCGACGACACGCACTTCGCGTCGCTCGTCAACGCGAGCGGCCACGGCCGTTGCGTGATCACGCTCGACCCGGCCGAGAAGCTGCCGGGCCAGCAGCCGTACCAGGGCATCGTGCCGTTGAACGGCGTCGACGGTCCGCTCGAATCGGTGTCGCAAGTGCTCGAACACTACATGCACCACTCGGAGCAGCTCGACACGCGGCTGTGGCTCGCGGCCGATCGCGACCGCGCGGTCGGCATGCTGCTGCAGAAGCTGCCGGGCGACGGCGGCATCGTGCCGCGCAACGCCGAGACCGACACCGACACCTGGGAACGCGTCTGCACGCTCGGCAGCACGCTGTCCGCGAAGGAACTGCTCGAAGTCGAACCGGAAGTCGTGTTCCGCCGGCTGTTCTGGCAGGAAAACGTGCAGCACTTCGACCCGGCCGGTACGCGCTTCCAGTGCTCGTGCTCGCGCGAGAAGGTCGGTGCGATGCTGCGCATGCTCGGCCGCGATGAAGTCGACAGCGTGATCGTCGAGCGCGGTCACGTCGAGATCCACTGCGAGTTCTGCAACCAGCGCTACGAGTTCGATCCCGTCGACGTCGCACAACTGTTCGCCGCCCCGGAACTCGCGACCGGCATCACGCCCGCGACCGACCAGCGTCACTGAGCCGCGCTGCGCAGCGCGTCCGTGCCCGCGCTGCGGGTGCGGGCGCATAATGACGCACGAGCGTCGCACGCACGGCTCACGCGCCGCAGGCCCCGCCTTCGGCGCATACCGCCTTCCGCTGTCGGCGCGCTGCTGGAGAAACACATGAATCGCCCGTTCCGCACCCTCCTCCTGACCAGCGTCGCCGCCGGCACGCTGGCCCTCGCCGGCTGCGCGGTGCAGCCGCCTTCGTCGACGATCCTGAGCCGCCTGCCCGAACCCGGCGCATCGGGCGGCCAGCCGCCCGCCCTGTCGAATGCGGAGCGCAAACGCTACGACGAGATCGACCGGCAGGTGCTGCGCGAGCAGAACGATGCGATGGCGGCCGAGGCCGCCGCGCGCGCGTGGGCGTATTACTCGCCGCCACCCGTGACCGTCTACGGCGGCTATTACGGCGGCGGCTGGGGAAACCGGTGGGGTACCGGCATCGGCTATGGCTACGGTTACCCGGGCTGGTGGTGGTGATGTATCGTCGCGTCGACCGACCCGATTGACGACTGGCAGGAAATAAAAAAGCGCGGCATTTCCCGCGCTTTTTCAATGGTTCGGACTCCCGCGCTCAGTGGTGCGTGGTCTTGCCCTTCTCGCCGCCGTGATGCCGCGACGGCTTCGCGATCGACTGCGGATTCGGCACGACACGCACGGGCGCCGCGGACACGGTACCGCGCGTCGACGTGCCCGAAGGCGTGCTGTTCAGCGGCCCGGCCGGCGCATTCGGCGACACGAACTGCACGAACACTTCGCCGTCCTTCACCATGCCCATCTCGTAGCGCGCGCGCTCCTCGATGGCCGCGGTACCGCCTTGCAGATCCTGCACTTCGCCCGCGATCCGTTCATTGCGCAGTTTCTCGTCCGCATTCTTCTGCAACTGATCGCCGAGCTGCTGGCGCAATTCATGCACCCGCAGCCAGCCGCCGTGTCCCCACCATAGGGGGTACTGAATGAGCGCCAGCAAGGCAATCAGGACGACAGTGACAAGCCGCATGTAAGAGACGCAGATATAAGAAGCGCCGCTCCGCGCGACATGCACAGAGCGGCGTCGAGATGACGAACCCGATAGTAGCGCGTTAGCGCAGGTTATAGAAAGCCGATTTGCCCGGGTAGCTCGCGATATCGCCGAGATCTTCCTCGATGCGCAGCAGCTGGTTGTACTTCGAGATGCGGTCGCTGCGCGACAGCGAACCCGTCTTGATCTGACCGGCGTTCAGGCCGACCGCGATGTCCGCGATCGTCGAATCTTCCGTTTCGCCCGAGCGGTGCGAGATCACGGCCGTGTAGCCTGCGCGCTTCGCCATTTCGATCGCCGCGAACGTTTCGGTCAGCGTACCGATCTGGTTGATCTTGATGAGGATCGAGTTCGCGATGCCCTTCTCGATGCCTTCCTTCAGGATGCGCGTGTTCGTGACGAACAGGTCGTCGCCGACGAGCTGCACCTTCTTGCCGAGGCGCTCGGTCAGCAGCTTCCAGCCTTCCCAGTCGCCTTCGTGCATGCCGTCCTCGATCGACACGATCGGGAACTTGTCGGCGAGCGTCGCGAGGTAGTCGGTGAATTCGGCCGACGACAGTTGCAGGCCTTCGCCCGCGAGTTGGTACTTGCCGTCGTGATAGAACTCGGATGCCGCGCAGTCGAGCGCGAGCAGCACGTCTTCGCCCGCACGATAGCCGGCCTTCTCGATCGCCTGCAGGATCGTCGACAGACACTCGTCGTTGCTGCCGAAGTTCGGTGCGAAACCGCCTTCGTCGCCGACTGCCGTGCTCATGCCGCGGTCGCTCAGGATCTTCTTCAGCGCGTGGAACACTTCCGCGCCGCAACGCAGGGCTTCACGGAACGTCGGCTGGCTCACCGGAACGATCATGAATTCCTGGATGTCGAGGCTGTTGTTCGCGTGCGCGCCGCCGTTGACGATGTTCATCATCGGGACCGGCAGCTGCATCGCGCCCGAGCCGCCGAAGTAGCGGTACAGCGGCAGGCCGGCTTCTTCAGCCGCTGCCTTCGCGACGGCCATCGACACGGCCAGCATCGCGTTCGCGCCGAGGCGCGACTTGTTGTCGGTGCCGTCCAGCTCGAGCAGCGTCTTGTCGAGGAACGCCTGTTCCGACGCGTCGAGGCCCATGATGGCTTCGGAGATTTCGGTGTTGATGTGCTCGACAGCCTTCAGCACGCCCTTGCCGTTGTAGCGGCCGGCTTCGCCGTCGCGCAGTTCGATCGCTTCACGCGAGCCGGTGGACGCGCCCGACGGCACCGCCGCGCGGCCCATCGTGCCCGATTCGAGCAGCACGTCGCATTCGACGGTGGGGTTGCCGCGCGAATCCAGAATCTCGCGGCCGATGATATCTACGATTGCACTCATGGGTTTCCTCTGAGAATGACGATGGATTCTTCAAACTGCGACGGCATGCGTGCCGATACTGCTTACGCTACTGACGCGCGAAGCCGTCGCAAGGTTCATTCGATCTTTAGTTGAAATCGTTTTCCAGGAACGGATTGCGCTTCACCGCCTGGTCGAGCGTGACGAGGGTCTCCAGCAGCGCGCCCATCCGGTTCAGCGGCACCGCGTTCGGGCCGTCCGACTTCGCTTCGGCCGGATTCGGGTGCGTTTCCATGAACAGGCCCGCGACGCCCGTCGCGACCGCGGCACGCGCAAGCACCGGCACGAATTCGCGCTGGCCGCCCGAGCTCGTGCCCTGCCCGCCCGGCAACTGCACCGAGTGGGTCGCATCGAACACGACCGGCGCGCTCGTCTCGCGCATGATCGCGAGCGAACGCATGTCGGACACGAGGTTGTTGTAGCCGAACGAGACGCCGCGCTCGCACGCCATGAAGCGGTCTTCCGACAGACCGGCTTCACGCGCCGCGTCGCGCGCCTTGTCGATCACGTTCTTCATGTCGTGCGGCGCGAGGAACTGGCCCTTCTTGATGTTGACGGGCTTGCCCGAGCGCGCGCACGCCTGGATGAAGTCGGTCTGACGGCACAGGAACGCGGGCGTCTGCAGCACGTCGACGACCGACGCGACCTGCTCGATCTCCTCGATCGAATGCACGTCGGTCAGCACCGGCAGGCCGAGCTGGCGCTTCACCTCGCCGAGGATCCGCAGGCCCTCGTCCATTCCGAGGCCGCGAAACGACTTGCCCGAGCTGCGATTCGCCTTGTCGTAGGACGACTTGTAGATGAACGGAACGTTCAGCTTCTCGCAGATCTCCTTCAGGCGGCCCGCCGTGTCGATCGTCATTTGCTCCGATTCGACAACGCAGGTACCCGCGATCAGGAAGAAAGGCTGGTCGAGACCGACCTCGAAATCGCACAGCTTCATGCTTGCACTCCGCGCGCTTGCTTGTTGGCGAGCGCGGCTTCGACGAACGACTTGAAGAGGGGATGGCCGTCACGCGGCGTGGACGTGAATTCCGGGTGGAACTGGACGCCGACGAACCACGGATGCATCGAGCGCGGCAGTTCCATCATTTCCGGCAGATCCTCGCTCGGGGTACGGGCGCTGATGATAAGGCCGCCGGCTTCGAGCTGGGGCACGAAGCGGTTATTGACTTCATAACGGTGGCGGTGGCGCTCGTTCACGTCCTTGCCATAAATCTCTTCGGCCATCGTGCCGGGCTTGATCGGGCAGCGTTGCGAGCCGAGGCGCATCGTGCCGCCGAGATCGGATTCCTCGGTGCGCGTCTCGACCTTGCCTTCGCGGTCGTGCCACTCGGTGATCAGCGCGACCACGCGTTCCGGCGTTTCCGGATCGAATTCCGTGCTGTTCGCCTGCTTCAGGCCCACGACGTCGCGGGCGAATTCGATCACCGCGAGCTGCATGCCGAGACAGATGCCGAGGTACGGCACCTTCGACTCGCGCGCGTAGCGGATCGCCCCGATCTTGCCTTCCGTGCCGCGACGGCCGAAACCGCCCGGCACCAGCACGGCGTCGAGATGCTTCAGGCTGTCGACACCGTTCGTCTCGATCTCTTCCGAGTCGATGTACTCGATGTTGACCTTGGTCGACGTGTGCAGCGATGCGTGGCGCAGTGCCTCGATCAGCGACTTGTACGACTCGGTCAGATCGACATACTTGCCGACCATGCCGATCGTCACTTCGTGCTTCGGGTTTTCCAGCTTCTCGACGAGCTCCGACCACATGCTCAGGTCGGCGTCCTTCGGCGACAGCTTCAGTTCCTCGCAGATGATCCGGTCGAGGCCCTGGTCGTGCAGCATCTGCGGAATCTTGTAGATGCTGTCGGCGTCCCACACCGAGATCACGGCGTCTTCCGGCACGTTCGAGAACATCGAGATCTTCTTCGATTCGTCGTCCGGGATGCGGCGATCCGCACGGCACAGCAGCACGTGCGGCAGGATGCCGATCTCGCGCAGCTTCTGCACGCTGTGCTGGGTCGGCTTCGTCTTCAGCTCGCCGGCCGTCGCGACGTACGGCACGAGCGTCAGGTGCACGAAGCACGCGCTGTTGCGGCCAAGGCGCAGGCTCATCTGGCGCGCGGCCTCGAGGAACGGCAGCGACTCGATGTCGCCGACCGTGCCGCCGATCTCGACGATCGCGACGTCCGGCTCGCCGCAGGTGGCCGACGCCGCCCCGCGCTCGATGAACGCCTGGATTTCGTTCGTGATGTGCGGAATCACCTGCACGGTCTTGCCGAGATAGTCGCCGCGGCGTTCCTTGCGGATCACCGATTCGTAGATCTGGCCGGTCGTGAAGTTGTTGGCCTTGCGCATCTTCGTGCTGATGAAGCGCTCATAGTGGCCGAGGTCGAGGTCGGTCTCCGCTCCGTCTTCCGTCACGAACACTTCGCCGTGCTGGAACGGGCTCATCGTGCCGGGGTCGACGTTGATGTAGGGATCGAGTTTGAGGAGGGTGACTTTCAGACCGCGCGATTCGAGGATCGCGGCGAGGGAGGCGGCGGCAATACCCTTGCCGAGGGAAGAAACTACGCCGCCGGTGACGAAAACATATTTGGTCATCGCTGGATGCTCGCGGGAAAAACGGATTATACCGTAAAGCCCGCCCTTCTCTCAGCAATCGACGCGATGATCCCGCCCTTTCGCGCCGTGCCGCGCCAGCGGTGCGCGCCCGGGCGAACCGGCCTGCCGGCCGGTGCAACCGCGCCCGCCGGACGCGGTGCACCGGACCGATGTGTCAGGCGCTTTTCACGAGCGCCGCGCCGTCGCGCGGCACGCCGCCCTCCGCCGCCTTCAGCGAATTCAGCATCCGCTGCAATGCGCGGGCCGTCTCGATCGGCCGCTCCATCGGGAACAGGTGGCTGCCCTCGAGCCATTCGATGCGCCCGCGCGCCGCGCGGCGCGTCGCATCGAGCCCGACCTGCCGCACTTCGCGCGAGCGCGTGCCGGCGAGAAAGCCGAGCGGCACCGGCGCGCCGTGCGCGAGCCGCGGGCCGAGCGTGTGCGGCAGCGTCCGGTAGATCAGGTATTCGACCTGCCGGTCGAAGGCGAGCGCGCGTTCGCCTTCGGCGCCCGCCGGCGGAATGCCGAAGTCGATGTAGTCGGACAGCATCCGCTCGTCCCAGCGCGCGAACGCGGGCTTCTCGTGAAAGTGCCGCCAGACTTCGTCGCGGCTCACCCACCGCGTACGCCGGTTGCGCGTCGCGGCCGCCGGCGACAGGCGCTCGTCGAGCCCGGCCCACTGGCTCGCGCGCAGCGCGCCGGCGCGCCATCCCGCGATGATCGGCGAATCGATCATCACCACGCCGCGCACCCAGTGCGGTTTTTTCAGCGCGGCCATCAGCGACAGGTAGCCACCGAGCGAATGGCCGACGAGCCAGACCGGGCGCTCGTAGCGGCTGCCGATGTCGTCGAGCAGTTGCTCGACGAGATGCGGCCAGTCGCGCGTCACCGGGTAGCGGCGGTCGTGACCGATGCGCTCGATGTAACGCAGGTCATAGTCGTCTGCCAGCTCGGCGAAGATCGTCCGGTACGTCGAGGCCGGAAAACCGTTCGCATGCGAGAAGTGGAGGATGTCCTTCAAACGCCGATGTCTCCTTTGTCGACCGGAGTTAGCGCTTTAGCGCTTACTCCGGTCCCATGCTTCGCGGTCGACCGGAGCTGGCGCTTCAGCGCTTACTCCGGTCCCATGCTTCGCGGTCGACCGGAGCTGGTACCTCATCGCATGCTCCCGTCCCGCGCTTCGTAGTCGACCGGAACTGGTACTTCCGCATGTGGTCCGGCCTCTTCTTTCCCGACGCACGCCACCGCACCGCTCACCGGTCCATCCAGTACCGTCGCCGCGCATCGCGATAACGCTCGAACGCGAAACCACCGTCCGCCGGCGCGACGTCGAACCGCACGGCCCCGTCGCGATCGGTGCGCGGCAGCGGAATCCCGCGCGCCTCGTAGCGCGCGAGGACCGTCCGGTTCGGATGCCCGAAGCGATTGCGATAGCCTACAGGAAATACCGCGACGCGCGGCCCGACCGAATCGAGGAAAGGCTCGACCGACGACGTGCGGCTGCCGTGATGCGGGACGACGAGGATCTGTGCGCCCAGTGCGTCGCGCGCGTCGGCCACCAGCCGACGCTCGGCGCGTGCCTCGATGTCGCCCGTCAGCAGTGCCGACGTCCCGCCCGCGTCGATGCGCAGCACGCACGATTGTTCGTTCGACGGACCGGCGCCGGCAAGACCAGGCGGCCACAGCATCGTGAAGGCGACGCCGTCCCAGGTCCACCGCTGCCCGGCCGCGCAACGCAGCCGGTCGGCGACGCCAGCCGCCTGCGCGTCGCGCCATAGCCGGTGCCGCGGCGCAATGCCGGCGAGCAGCTGGCGGACCTCGGCGGCCGCATAGACGGCCGCCGCGCCGCCCGCGTGATCGGCGTCCGCATGACTGAGCACGAGCGAATCGATCGTCCGGATCCCCCGCGCGCGCAACGCCGGCGCGACGATCCGCGTGCCGGCATGGGTCGACTCCGGCCCCGGCCCCGCATCGAACAGCAGCGTCCGGCGCGCGGTCTCCACCAGCACCGACGCGCCCTGCCCGACGTCGAGCACGGTCAGCCGGAAGCCGCCGGGCGGCGGCGCATCGGGTGCCGGCGCGACCAGCGGCAGCCATGTCAACGGCGCCGCCCAGCGCAGCGGCCAGCCGCGCGGCATCAAGGCCCACGCGACACCCACGCACGCCAGCGCCAGCACCGGCCAGTCGGGCATGCGCAGCCAGAACACGCCGGCCGGCCAGTCGGCGAGGTGCCGGAGCAGCGCGATCATCGGTTCGAGCGCCGCATGCGCGAGCCGGAACGCATACGCGTCCAGCGGCGCCGGCAACCCGATACCGGCCAGCACGATCGGCGTCACGACGGAACTGACCCACGGAATCGCAAACGCATTGCCGAACGGGCCCGATACCGAGATTTGCGCGAACCACGCGGCCGTCAGCGGCGCGAGACCGATCGTCACCGCGTACTGCACGCGCGTCGCCTCCGCGATACGGCGCGCGGCACGCCTGCACCATGCGCACAGCCGGCGCCAGCGGTCGACCGCGGCAGCACCATTCGCCGCACTGACGTCGTCACCGTCGAATTCACGCACCGCGCGCCAGCCCGCCACCGCCATCAGGATCACGGCGACCGCACCGAACGACAGCCAGAACCCCGCCGACAGCACCGCCCACGGATCGGCAAGCAGCACGCCGCCGAGGGCCGCGCACAGCACCGCGGACGTCGGCACGCTGCGTCCGGCCAGATAGGCGGCCGCCCCTGCCGCGATCATCCACCACGCGCGCTGCGCCGGCACGTTGAAACCGGCAAGCGCCGCATAGCCGGCGGCGGCCGTCAGCGCCGCCAGGGAAGCCACGTAGGGCGCCGGCATCACGAGCGCCGCGACACGTCCGCGCCAGCGCAGACGCCGCCAGACCATCGATACGATCCCGCCCGCGATCGCGCCGACGAGCCCGACGTGCAGGCCCGAAATCGCGACCAGATGGCTCGTGCCCGTATTGCGCAGCACGCGCCAGTCGTCGTCGCCGATGCCGGATTGATCGCCGACCGCTAGCGCGGACACGATGCCGCGATGGCGCGCGTCGCTGCCGAGCGCGTCGCCGATACGGGTGCGCAGCCCATCGCGCAGCCGATCGATCGACGCGCGCCATCCCGACGCGCGCGCGTCGAGCAGTTCCGCCCGCTCGGGCGCGACCACGTAGCCGATCGCGCGAATGCCCGCGGCAAGCCACGCCGCCTCGCTGTCGCGCACGCCGGGATTCGCCTCGGCATGCGGACGCTTCAGGCGCACGACGAGGCGCCAGCGCTGCGCGGCGCGCAAAGCGGGCATCGCGTCGCGTGCCGCGGGCGCGCCGTACGTGCGCCACGACAACCGGATCAAGGGAGGAAAACGGGCCAGCCCCGCATCGTTCGATTCGACGGCAAACAGCAGTCGCGCACCGGTGTCGTCGATCACCGGCAACCCGCGGATCACGCCCGTGACGACGATGTCGCGCCCTTCGCGCTCGACGGGCAGGCTGTCACGCAGCCGCCATTCTGCGCGCGCGGCCGCATAGCCGAATCCGATCGCACAAGCGGCGCTTGCGCACAGCATCCACCGGAACGCGATGATCGCGCGGGTCCGACGGCGCCGCGCACACCATCCGAGCAGCGCGCCGCAACCGGCCAGCACGGCCGCCCCGCTTACCCATGCGCCCGCGCCCGGCAACGCCGCCTGCCGCTGCAGCACGACGACGCCGAGCGCGAACGCGATCCACCACACGCGCATCGCGCCTCCTCGTCGACCTGGCGCCACCGCTGTCGAGACGGCGCCTTCCGGCAACGATTATGCGGACGAAAGTGCGAGACGCGGCAGCGCGGCGAACGCGTTAGCCGTTGTGGATAGGGACAGCGCGTGCACGTCGATCCCGCGCAGTTCGGCGAGCACGGCGCCGATGCGCGGCACCTGGTCGGGCGCGTTGCGGGACTTGTACGCCCACTCGGGCGCGATGTCGGGCGCATCCGTCTCGACGACGATCGCGTCGAGCGGCAACTGTGCGGCGAGCCGGCGGATCTGCAACGCGCGTCCGAACGTCACGTTGCCGCCGAAACCGAGGTGCAGCCCCTGTGCGAGATACGCGTCGGCCTGCTGGAAACTGCCGTTGAACGCATGCGCGATGCCGCGCCGCACGCCGAAGCGGCGCAATCCGGCCAGCACGCGGTCCTGCGACTTGCGCACGTGGCACAGCACCGGCAGTTCGAATTCGCGCGCGAGCTTGAGCTGCCCCTGATAGAAGAATTGCTGCCGCGCTTCGTCGAGCCCCGGCACGAAGTAGTCGAGACCGATCTCGCCGATCGCGACGAAGCGCGGATCGTCGAGGCTCGCCTCGATCTCCATGCGCAGCCGGTCGAGATCCTCGTCGCGCGCGTGCGGCGTATACATCGGGTGGATGCCGAGCGCATAGACCGCGCCCGGCGTGCGCTGCGCCAGTTCGCGCACGGTCGTGAAATTGTCGCGCCCGACACTCGGGATCACGATGCGCGACACGCCGGCCGCGCACGCCGCCTGCGCGACCGCATCGCGGTCGGCGTCGAACTCGGCGGCATCGAGGTGGCAATGCGTATCGATCCACATGGCAGCGTTCCTGCGCCGTCGCCGCCGCGCCGGGACTCGCCCGGCGGCACGACGGGGCGTTCGTTCACACCGGCAGCGCCGGCTCCTCGTGCAGCACGCCGTCGCGCAAGCGCATGATGCGGTCGCAACGCGCGGCGAGTTCGGGATCGTGCGTGACGATCACGAAGCTCGTTTCAAGCGTCTCGGACAATTCGAGCATCAGGTTGAACACCGTATCGGCCGTCGTGCCGTCGAGGTTGCCGGTCGGCTCGTCGGCGAGCACGCAGGCCGGCTTCGTCACCAGCGCGCGCGCGATCGCGACGCGCTGCCGCTCGCCGCCCGACAGCTCGCCCGGCCGGTGCTTCGCACGCGGGCCGAGACCGACGCGTTCGAGCATCGCCTGCGCCTGTTCGCGCGCGTCCTCGGTCGTCATCCGGCGGATGCGCAGCGGCATCGCGACGTTGTCGAGCGCGGTGAATTCCGGCAGCAGGTGATGGAACTGGTAGACGAAGCCGAGCGCGCGGTTGCGCAACTCGTTGCGCTCGCGCTCGGCGAGCTGCGTAAACGGCTTGCCGAGCAGCGACACTTCGCCCGCGCTCGGTTCGTCGAGGCCGCCCAGCACGTGCAGCAGCGTGCTCTTGCCGGAGCCCGACGCGCCGACGACCGCCAGCTTCTCGCCGCGCCGCACCGTCAGCTCGGTGTTGTTGAGCACCTGCACGTTGAAGCCGCCCTGCACGAACGCCTTCGTGATCCCGCGCGCCTGAAGCACGTATTCCTGCATACCTGCCGAATCCTGTCTGATGGGTTGTCGTGAATCCGCGAATGCGGTCGCGCGGTCATTCATAGCGCAGCGCCTCCGCCGGCTTCACCTTCGCGCCGCGCCAGCTCGGATAGAGCGTCGCGACGGCCGACAGCACGAACGCGATCAGGCCGATCTTGATGACGTCGCCCGCGACCAGCTCGGACGGCAGCTCGCTGATGAAGTACACCGACGGCGGCAGGAACTGCACGCCGAACAGATGCTCGATCATCGGGATCAGCCACGGAATGCTCCACGCGATCAGGCAGCCGAGCGCGACGCCCGACGCGGTGCCGACGAAGCCGATCGTCACGCCCTGCACGACGAAGATCTTCATGATCGAGCCCGGCTGCGCGCCGAGCGTGCGCAGGATCGCGATGTCTGCCTGCTTGTTGGTCACCGTCATCACCAGCGACGACACGAGGTTGAACGCGGCGACCGCGATGATCAGCGTGAGGATGATGAACATCATCCGCTTCTCGATCTGCACGGCCGAGAACCAGGTCTTGTTCTGCTGGGTCCAGTCGCGGATGTACAGGCTGCCCGACAGCGTGTGCGACAGCTCGACCGCGACCTGCGGCGCCTTCTGCATGTCGGTGAGCCGCAGCCGCACGCCGGTCGGCGCGGACATCCGGAACAGCGCCTCCGCGTCGCGGATGTTGATCATCGCGAGCGTGCTGTCGTATTCGTAGTGGCCCGATTCGAACACGCCCACCACCGTGAACTGCTTGAGCCGCGGCATCATCCCGGCCGGCGTGATCGTGCCTTCGGGCGCGACCAGCGTGACCTTGTCGCCGACCGTCACGCCGAGGTTGCCGGCGAGCGCGTCGCCGAGCACGATGCCGAACTGGCCGGGCACGAGCGCGGCGAGCTGGCCCGCCTTCATGTCCTTGCCGATGTCCGACACCTGCGGTTCGAGCGACGGCTCGACGCCGCGCAGCATCACGCCGCTCACCGCATCCTGGCGCGTGAGCAGCGCCTGCGCGTCGACGTACGGCGCCGCGCCGGTCACCGACGGATTGCGGCGCGCTTCCTGCGCGGTCAGTTGCCAGTCGGGCATCGAGCCGGTCGGCGAGAACACCTCGACGTGCGCGAGCACCGACAGCATGCGGTCGCGCACTTCCTTCTGGAAGCCGTTCATCACGGACAGCACGACGATCAGCGCCGCGACGCCGAGCGCGATCCCGAGCATCGACACGAGCGCGATGAAGGAAATGAAGCCGTTGCCGGTCGTGCGTTTGCCGGCGCGCGTGTAGCGCCAGCCGATCTGCCATTCGTACGGAAGTTTCAAGCGAATCCTTTCTGCTGGTTACGGCGGGGATGGCGGCCCGCGGCCGAAGCGCCGCCCGGTGGCGGCCGGCCGGGCGCGATCAAAAAAACGGGCGCCGGACGCAATCGGGCCCAATCAGACCGTCAGCCGGCCCGATCACGCGCGCAGTTTGCCATACAATGCGCACCATCATGCACGACCGACGCCTCCATTTTCTCGTTCCGTTCGCGCTGCCGTCGGCGGCCGATGCGGCCTCGTCCCTGCACACGCTGGACAGCCCCGCGCTCGAAAAGTTGCTCGCCCGGGCGAGCCTCGTCGAGCGCGTGGCCGGCGAGGACTTCCAGCGCACGCTGCCGCATGAGCGCTGGCTGGCCCGCCAGTTCGGCGCGACCCAGGGCAACGCCGCCGACGAGGCGCCGCTCGCCCCCTACATGCTGCTGGCGGACGGCGGCGACCCGGGCACCCACGCCTGGGCGTGCGTCGAGCCCGTCCACGTCGAAATCGCGCACGATCACCTCGTGCTCGTCGACCCGGCGAGCCTCGCGCTCGACGACGGCGACGCCGCCGCGCTGCTGGCGGTCGCGCGCCCGCTGATCGAGGAACTCGGCGTGCGACTGGAAGCGCCGCATCCGGCGCGCTGGTACCTGTCGAGCGAGCAGCTCGCCCGCCTCGCCGGCGCCGCGCCGCTGCGCGCCAGCGGCCGCAACATCGAGATCTGGCTGCCGCACGAGGCGCACACCGGCGAACGTTCGCGGATGTGGATGAAGCTGCAGAACGAAGTGCAGATGGCGTGGTTCCAGCATCCGGTCAACGAAGCGCGCGAAGCGCGCGGGTTGCCCGCCGTCAATTCGATCTGGTTCCATGCGCAAGGCACGCTGAAGCCGGTCGGCAAGCCGTTCGCGCGCGTGCTGTCCGCGTCGTCCGCGGCGCTCGGCCTCGCGCGCGCCGCCCAGGCCGGGGCCGGCGCCGTGCCGGCCGCATTCGGCGCGCTGCCCGCCGCCGCCGGCGCGACGCTCGTCGAGCTGCCGGTGCTGTCCGCCCCGTTCATCGAACAGGACTGGGCACGCTGGCACGACGCGCTCGCCGCGCTCGAGCGCGACTGGTTCGCGCCCTCCCTCGCCGCGCTGCGGAACGGCGAGCTGGCGAGCGTCGATTTCACGCTGTGCGGCGACACCAGCTCCGTGACGCTGCACGCGACGCGCGGCGACCTGCGCAAGTTCTGGCGCCGCCGCGCGCTGGCATCCCTGTTCGAATAACCCGACCTGTATGACCCGGATCGTTACCCGCCCCGTCGCCCCCGCCGACGCCGAAGCGCTCGCGCGCCACGGCCTGCATCCCGTCCTCGCGCGCCTGTATGCGTCGCGCGGCGTGCAGTCGCCGACCGACATCGAGACGGCGCTCGCGCGCCTCGTCCCGCCCACCGAACTGAAAGGCTGCGCGGACGCCGCGGCGCTGCTCGCCGACGCGATCGCCGACAAGCGACGCCTGCTGGTCGTCGCCGACTACGACTGCGACGGCGCGACCGCCTGCGCGGTCGCGGTGCGCGGCCTGCGAATGTTCGGCGCGCAGATCGACTACCTGGTGCCGAACCGCTTCGAATACGGCTACGGGCTCACGCCCGAGATCGTCGAACTCGCGGCCGCGCGCAAGCCCGACCTGCTGATCACCGTCGACAACGGCATCGCGAGCGTCGCGGGCGTCGAGGCCGCGAACGCACGCGGCATCGACGTGCTCGTGACTGACCACCACCTGCCCGGCGACGCGCTGCCCGCCGCACGCGCGATCGTCAACCCGAACCAGCCCGGCTGCGCGTTCCCGAGCAAGCACATCGCCGGCGTCGGCGTGATGTTCTACGTGCTGCTCGCGCTGCGCGCCGAGCTGCGCCGCCGCGGCGCGTTCGCGAGCAAGGAAGCCGAGCCGCGCCTCGACGGGCTGCTCGACTTGGTCGCGCTCGGCACCGTCGCCGACGTGGTGCGGCTCGACGGCAACAATCGCGTGCTGGTCGCGCAGGGGCTGCAGCGCATCCGCAACGGCCGCATGCAGCCGGGCATCGCCGCGCTGTTCCGCGCCGCCGCCCGCGAGGCGCGCACCGCGTCGGGCTTCGACCTCGGCTTCGGCCTCGGCCCGCGCCTGAACGCCGCCGGGCGGCTCTCGGACATGTCGCTCGGGATCGAGTGCCTGATCACCGACGACATCGGCCGCGCATGGGACCTCGCGCAGCAGCTCGACGTGATGAACCGCGAGCGCCGCGAGATCGAGGCCGGCATGCAGCAGCAGGCGCTCGCCGATCTCGCCGACGTCGATCCGGCCGACGCGTGCACGATCACGCTGTTCAATCCTGCATGGCACCAGGGCGTGATCGGCATCGTCGCCGGGCGGCTCAAGGAGAAATTCCACCGCCCGTCGTTCACGTTCGCGCATGCGGACGAAGCCGGCACGCGGGTCAAGGGTTCGGGCCGCTCGATTCCCGGCTTCCACCTGCGCGATGCGCTCGACCTCGTGTCGAAGCGCGAACCCGACCTGATCGTCGCGTTCGGCGGCCACGCGATGGCGGCCGGCCTCACGCTCGACACCGACAACGTGCCGCGCTTCGCGGCCGCGTTCGAGGCCGTCGCGCGCGAGTGGCTGTCCGACGACGCGCTCGCGCGCGTGATCGAGACCGACGGCGAACTCGAGGACGCGTATTTCACGCCGCAGTTCGTCGGGCTGCTCGACGAAGCCGTCTGGGGCCAGGGCTTTCCGGCCCCGCTTTTCTCCGGCGAATTCGACGTCGTGTCGCAGTCGCTCGTGAAGGAAAAGCACCTGAAGCTGCAGCTGGCGCGCGGCCGCCAGCGCTTCAACGCGATCTGGTTCAACCACACCGAGCCGCTGCCGGCAAGTGCGCTGATCGCGTACCGCCTCGTGGCCGACACGTGGAACGGCATGACGCGCGTCCAGTTGATCGTCGAACACGCGGCCGGTTGAGCGCCGACCGCCCGCCTACCCGGCCCGCGGCGCGCGCGGGCCGCATGCGCGCCGCGCCGGACGGGGCCGCGGCGCGCATGCAAGCACACTCCGCGTCACCGGGACACCCCGCCGATCGGCTATAATTCCGCTTTTTTACGAAGCAAGAATAGCGAACGATCATGGAAGCGGAACGTCTCAACGCGATCGAAAGCTCCCTGCTCGACCTGCGCAACCGCGCGGGCGAGCTTCGGGGGTATCTTTGACTACGACGCCAAAGCTGCGCGTCTGACCGAAGTCAACAAGGAACTCGAAGACCCGAACGTCTGGAACGATTCGAAGAACGCCCAGGCGCTCGGTCGCGAGAAGAAGCTCCTCGAGGGCGTCGTCACGACGCTGACCGCGCTCGATAGCGACCTGCGCGATGCGCTCGACCTGTTCGAGCTGGCGCGTGAGGAAGGCGACGAAGACACCCTCGTCGCGTCGGAAGAAGACGCCGCGAAACTCGAGGCACGCGTCGGCGACATCGAGTTCCGCCGGATGTTCTCGAACCCGGCCGACCCGAACAACTGCTTCATCGACATCCAGGCCGGCGCCGGCGGCACCGAGGCGTGCGACTGGGCGTCGATGCTGCTGCGCCAGTACCTGCGCTACTGCGAGCGCAAGGGCTTCAAGGCCGAGGTGCTGGAAGAATCCGACGGCGACGTCGCCGGCATCAAGAACGCGACGGTCAAGGTGTCGGGCGAATACGCTTACGGCTTCCTGCGCACCGAAACGGGCATCCACCGCCTCGTGCGCAAGTCGCCGTTCGACTCGTCGGGCGGCCGCCACACGTCGTTCTCGTCGGTGTTCGTGTATCCGGAAATCGACGATTCGATCGAAGTCGAGATCAACCCGGCCGATCTGCGCATCGACACGTACCGCGCATCGGGCGCGGGCGGCCAGCACATCAACAAGACCGACTCGGCGGTGCGGATCACGCACATGCCGACCGGCATCGTCGTGCAGTGCCAGAACGACCGCTCGCAGCACCGCAACCGCGCCGAAGCCATGGCGATGCTGAAATCGCGCCTGTACGAAGTCGAAATGCGCAAGCGCCAGGCCGAACAGGACAAGCTCGAATCGAGCAAGACCGATGTGGGCTGGGGCCACCAGATCCGTTCGTACGTGCTCGACCAGAGCCGCGTGAAGGACCTGCGCACGAACGTCGAAATGAGCAACACGAGAGCTGTCCTCGACGGCGATCTCGACGACTTCATCAGCGCGAGCCTCAAACAGGGCGTGTAAGCGCCGCGGCGCGGCCCCTCCGGTCGCGCCGCCCTTCCCGTTGCGTGCCGCACCCACTCCGAATTCCGACCATCATGACCGAACCGACCCAAACGCAGCCCGCCGTCGCGGCAGACGAAAACCAGATCATCGCCGAGCGCCGCGAGAAGCTGCGCGCCTTGCGCGAGCAAGGCATCGCCTATCCGAACGATTTCCGGCCGACGCATCACGCCGCCGATCTCCAGGTGAAATTCGCCGACTCGGACAAGGCCGCGCTCGAAGCGAACCCGGTCGAGGTGTCGGTCGCCGGCCGCATGATGCTCAAGCGCGTGATGGGCAAGGCGAGCTTCGCGACGGTGCAGGACGGTTCGGGCCAGATCCAGTTCTTCGTGACGCCGAACGACGTCGGCGCGGAAACCTACGACGCATTCAAGAAGTGGGACCTGGGCGACATCGTCGCCGCCCGCGGCGTGCTGTTCCGCACCAACAAGGGCGAGCTGTCGGTCCAGTGCAAGGAACTGCGCCTGCTGTCGAAGGCGCTGCGTCCGCTGCCGGACAAGTTCCACGGCCTCGCCGACCAGGAAATGCGCTATCGCCAGCGCTACGTCGACCTGATCGTCACGCCGGAAACCCGCGACACGTTCCGCGCGCGCACCAAGACCATCGCGTCGATCCGCAAGTTCATGGACAACGCCGACTTCATGGAAGTCGAAACGCCGATGCTGCACCCGATCCCGGGCGGCGCCGCGGCCAAGCCGTTCGTCACGCATCACAACGCGCTCGACATGCAGATGTTCCTGCGCATCGCGCCGGAGCTGTACCTGAAGCGCCTGATCGTCGGCGGTTTCGAACGCGTGTTCGAGATCAACCGCAACTTCCGGAATGAAGGCGTGTCGCCGCGCCACAACCCGGAATTCACGATGATGGAGTTCTACGCCGCGTACACCGATTACCGCTGGCTGATGGACTTCACCGAGCAACTGATCCGCCAGGCGGCGATCGATGCGCTCGGCACCGCGACGATCCAGTACCAGGGCCGCGAGCTCGACCTCGCGAAGCCGTTCCACCGCCTGACGATCACGCAGGCGATCCAGAAGTACGCGCCGCAGTACACCGACGGCCAGCTGTCGGACGACGCGTTCCTGCGCTCCGAACTGAAGCGCCTGGGCGTCGACGTATCGCAGCCGGCCTTCCTGAACGCCGGTATCGGCGCACTGCAGCTCGCGCTGTTCGAGGAAACCGCCGAATCGCAGCTGTGGGAGCCGACCTACATCATCGACTACCCGGTCGAGGTGTCGCCGCTCGCACGCGCATCGGATACGGTGCCGGGCATCACCGAGCGTTTCGAGCTGTTCATGACCGGCCGCGAGATCGCGAACGGCTTCTCGGAGCTGAACGATCCGGAAGACCAGGCCGCGCGCTTCAAGAAGCAGGTCGAGCAGAAGGATGCGGGCGACGAGGAAGCGATGTTCTTCGACGCCGACTACATCCGCGCGCTCGAACACGGGATGCCGCCGACGGGCGGTTGCGGGATCGGCATCGACCGTCTCGTGATGCTGCTGACGGATAGCCCGACCATCCGCGACGTGCTGCTGTTCCCGCACCTGCGCCGCGAAGACTGACGGCCGTGCCCGCGTGTGCGCCGCGCCCTGCGGCGCGCACGCGACAGCTTTGTAACCACGCGTAAATCCCGCCTGCCGGCGCTCGCCGGTTTTCGATCCTCCCCCGTTTTATCCCCTCGTCGTGACGGCCTTCTCCGGGTTTTCCCGGTAGCGCCCACCGGCTCTGCGCTGCAATTCGTTACACCTTGATACGGCGCGCCGCGCGCCGGTGGACGACACTCCTGTTGCGTCACCACGCATGACCACGGGACCAGAACGCGGCGCCGGAACGCCAAGTCTGCTCGCTCCCGAGCGTGGGATCCGGCCATCGCCAACGTGCTGAGCCGGGTCGACACCGGAGAAAAAAATGGACAACCAGAATCAGACCACGCCGCAAAAGCAACGCCTCCACCCGCTCATCGCGACCGCGGCAGGCGCCGTCATCGTCGCCAGCCTCGCCGCCACCGCCGCGATCACGGGCATCTTCCCGAAGGCCAGCAGCAACAACGCGCAGAACGGCCAGACCCAGGCCGCGCTGATCGCATCGCAGCCGGCCGTCGATACGGCCGCGGCAGCCAGCGCCGCGCTTGCCGCGCAAGCGCAGCAGCAGCAGCAGCAGGCAGCCGAACAAGCCGCGCAGCAGAAGCTGGCGGCCGAGAAGGCGGCTGCAGCACAAGCCGAACCGAAGCCCGCGCCGCGCCCGGCAGCCACGCACCACCGCCATACGCCGGCACCGCGACCGCCGCAATACGCGCAACAGCCGTCCGCGCCCGCGCAGCCGGCCTATTGCCAGACCTGCGGCACGGTCGTCGCGATCACGCAGACGCGTACGCCGGGCCAGAGCTCGGGGATCGGCGCGGTCGGCGGCGCAGCGGCCGGCGGCCTGCTCGGCAACCAGTTCGGCCACGGCAACGGCCGCACGGCGATGACGATCATCGGCGCGCTCGGCGGCGGTCTCGCCGGCAACCAGGTCGAGAAGCAGGTGCGCGCGGAAACGGACTACCAGGTGCAGGTCCAGATGGAAAGCGGCGCGACGCGCACGTTCACGTACCACAACCCGCCGCCGTTCGGCCAGGGTCAGCGCGTCCGTGTCGAGAACGGCACGCTGGTCGGATCGTGACGCGCAACGCAAGACGCATCGGCAGGGCCGTCCGTTGACGGGCGGCCCCGGTACCGCGCCGGAAATGAAAAAGGCTCGTGAAGCATCACGAGCCTTTTCCTTTTGCGGGAGCAACGCGGCGCGGGCGCCGACGCGAACCTCAGTCTTCGTCGTCGAAGTCCGATTCGTCGATCCAGTGGGCCTGGATCGCCTCGAGGATCTTTTCGCCCGAGTGGGCCGGATCGTCGGTGAAGCCGTCCAGTTCGATGACCCATTGGCGCAGGTCGACGAAATTGATCCGCTGCGGATCAACGTCCGGATGCTTGTCTGCCAGCGCGATGGCGATTTCGCGCGAATCGGTCCATTTCATGGCCTGCTCTCCCGTGTACGTGGCGAGTCCGCCCCGCCGATCCGTCAGTGATTTTCCTTCGCGTGGTTGATCGAGTACTTCGGGATCTCGACCACCAGGTCCGAATCTTCCGTCACGATTGCCTGGCACGACAGACGCGACGTCGGCTCGAGGCCCCACGCCTTGTCGAGCAGGTCGTCTTCGTCCTCTTCGGACGGCTCGAGATCGTTGAAGCCCTCGCGGATCACCACGTGGCAGGTCGTGCATGCGCACGACTTCTCGCATGCGTGCTCGATCTCGATCCCATGGTCGAGCAGGTTGTCGCAAATACTCTTGCCGGGCGTCGCATCGATCACTGCGCCGTCCGGGCACAGTTCGACATGAGGCAGCACCACCAGTTGAGGCATGTCCGTTCCGTCAGTCAGGGTGCGGCGACTGGCGCCGCACGGTTCAATATCGCGCGGACCGTCGCCGGCCCGCGTGCAGGTCGTTCGTTCAGATCTCGTCGAGACGCCGGCCCGACAGCGCGCGCTTGATGCTCTTGTCCATCCGGCGCGCCGCGAATTCATCGGTGCCGTCGGCCAGCGTCTTGGTCGCGGTTTCGATCGCGTCCGTGTCGTCGCCCTGCGCGATCGTGCGCAGCGCCGCGACGAGCGCGTCGACCTGCGTGCGTTCGGCGTCGTCGAGCAATTCGCCGTCGGCCGCCAGCGCCGCCTGCGTCGCCTCGATCATCCGCTCGGCCTCGACCTGCGCTTCGCGCAGCGCGCGGGCCCGCATGTCGATCTCGGCGGTCTTGAAGCTGTCCTCGAGCATCTTCGCGATGTCGTCGTCGGCGAGGCCGTAAGACGGCTTCACGACGACCGATGCCTCGACGCCCGAATGCTGCTCGCGCGCGAACACCGACAGCAGCCCGTCCGCATCGACCTGGTAGGTCACGCGGATGCGCGCAGCACCGGCCGTCATCGGCGGGATGCCGCGCAGCTCGAAGCGCGCGAGCGACCGGCAGTCGGCGACGAGCTCGCGCTCGCCCTGCACGACGTGGATCGCCATCGCGGTCTGGCCGTCCTTGAAGGTCGTGAATTCCTGCGCGCGCGCGATCGGAATCGTCGAATTGCGCGGAATGATCTTCTCGACGAGGCCGCCCATCGTCTCGACGCCGAGCGACAGCGGAATCACGTCGAGCAGCAGCCAGTCGTCGCCGCTGCCGCGATTGCCGGCGAGCAGGTCGGCCTGGATCGCCGCGCCGAGCGCGACGACCTGGTCCGGATCGAGATTGACGAGCGGCGGCTGGCCGAAATACTTCGCGACCGCCTCGCGGATCACCGGCATGCGCGTCGCGCCGCCGACCAGCACGACGCCCTTGATGTCGGCCGGGCTCACCTGCGCATCGCGCAGGGCCTTGCGGGTCGGCGTCAGCGTACGCTGCACGAGCGGCTCGACGAGCGCGGCGAACGTGTCGTGCGAGATCGTCTGCGCGAGCTGCGCACCGCTCGACAGCGTCACGTCGAGCGACGCCTGCGGCGCGGACGACAGCGCTTCCTTCAGCACGCGCACGCGATCGAGCAGCAGGCGCACGTCCTCGGGCGCGAGCGCCTTCGCGTCGATGCCGGCCCGCGCAAGCACGTGGCCGAACAGCGCGTGGTCGAAATCGTCGCCGCCAAGTGCGGAATCGCCGCCCGCGGCCAGCACTTCGAACACGCCCTTCGTCAGCTTCAGGATCGACAGGTCGAACGTGCCGCCACCGAGGTCGTACACCGCGTAGAGGCCTTCGGCCGCGTTGTCGAGACCGTAGGCGATCGCGGCCGCGGTCGGTTCGTTCAGCAGGCGCAGCACGTTGAGGCCCGCGAGACGCGCGGCGTCCTTCGTCGCCTGGCGCTGCGCTTCGTCGAAGTACGCGGGTACCGTGATCACCGCGCCGACCAGGTCGTCGCCGAGCGTGTCTTCCGCGCGGTAACGCAGCGTCGCGAGAATCTCGGCCGACACTTCGACCGGGCTCTTCACGCCGTCGATCGTGCGGATCTGCACCATGCCGGGTGCATCGACGAATTCATACGGCGCGTTCGCCGCGCCTTCGACCTCGGCCTTGCCGCGGCCCATGAAGCGCTTGACCGACACGATCGTGTTGCGCGGATCGGTCGCGGCCTGCTCCTTCGCTTCGTGACCGATGCGGCGGCCGCCCTTCTCCAGATAACGGACCACCGACGGCAGCAGCGCGCGACCCGCTTCGTCCGGCAGCACTTCGGGCACGCTGTTGCGCACGGCCGCGACGAGCGAGTTCGTCGTGCCGAGATCGATCCCGACAGCGAGTCGCCGCTGGTGCGGCGCCGGCGCCATGCCCGGTTCGGAAATTTGCAGTAAAGCCATCTTGGTTCGTTCGGGCGCTCGGCCCGTTTGCTGCGCGTGCCGCAAGGCACGCGGTTAAGTTTCGAGGCGCTCGATCTGCGCGCCCACTTCCGACGCGACCCGTTCGATGAACATCAGCTGGCGCACGGCCTCGGCGGCGGCCTGGTCGGCCGCGCTGTCGAGCAGCGTGCCGAGGCGCTCGAGGCGCACGCGCTTTTCGTCGCGCAGTTCGGCGAGCAGCGCATCGAGCGCGTCGACGTTGCGGGCGGCCGCGGCATCCTCGATGCCTTCGCGCCATTCCATCTGCTGCATCAGGAACGCGGGCTCCATCGCGGTGTTGTTTTCGGCACCGATATCGACGCCGCGCAGCGTCAGCAGATAGGTCGCGCGCTTCAGCGGATCGCGCAGCGTGCGGTACGCCTCGTTCGCGCGGGTCGCCCATTGCATCGCGATGCGCTTTTGCGCGTCGCCGGCCGCCGCGAAGCGGTCCGGGTGCACCTGCGTCTGCACCGTGCGATACGCGCTGTCGAGCGCCGCGTCGTCGAGCGCGAATTGCGCCGGCAGGTGAAACAGATCGAAGTGGCTGTCTTTCAGCGAAACCATCGTCGCGTTCAATTCCGGTTCGTCGCGCGGCAAACGCCGCACATTAAAAAGGCGGCCCGTGCCGCCTCTTGCCCGCATCGCGCGGAAACCCGCGTCACACGCGGAACGATTCGCCGCAGCCGCACTCGTCCTTGACGTTCGGGTTGTTGAACTTGAACCCTTCGTTCAGGCCTTCGCGTGCGAAGTCGAGCTCGGTGCCGTCGATGTACGCGAGGCTCTTCGGGTCGACGATGACCTTCACGCCATGGCTCTCGAACACCTGATCCTCGGGAGCCAGCTCGTCGACATACTCGAGCTTGTACGCGAGCCCCGAGCACCCGGTCGTGCGAACGCCAAGCCGCAGGCCCACACCCTTGCCGCGACGGACGAGGTATTTCTGGACGTGCTGTGCTGCTTTTTCGGTCAGTGTAATTGCCATGATGTCCTTGCCGCGGCGCGCCCGTGGAGCCCGCCGCGTTCCTTCACAAGCCGCTCGATGCCGCTCAGGCCGCTGCCTGATCGCCTTCCTTGGTGTCGTGGCGCTTCTTGTAGTCGGCCACGGCTGCCTTGATCGCGTCTTCCGCGAGAATCGAGCAGTGAATCTTCACCGGCGGCAGGGCCAGTTCTTCGGCGATCTGCGTGTTCTTGATCGACAGCGCCTCGTCGAGCGTCTTGCCCTTCACCCATTCGGTCACGAGCGAGCTCGACGCGATGGCCGAACCGCAGCCGTACGTCTTGAACTTCGCGTCTTCGATCACGCCGTCCGCGCCGACGCGGATCTGCAGCTTCATCACGTCGCCGCAGGCCGGCGCGCCGACCATGCCCGTACCGACCGCGTCGTCGTCTTTCGCGAACGAACCGACGTTACGCGGGTTTTCGTAGTGATCCAGAACCTTGTTGCTGTATGACATGACTCAGACTCCTTGACTCGTTACGTCTGCGTGCGCAAATCCGCCCGCGAATGTATTCAATGCGTGTTCAGTGTGCGGCCCATTCGATCGTCGACAGATCGATGCCTTCCTGGTGCATTTCCCAGAGCGGCGACAGTTCGCGCAGCTTCGCGATCTTGCCGTTCAGCAGTGCGATCACGAAGTCGACGTCCTGCTCCGTCGTGAAGCGGCCGACCGTGAAGCGGATCGAGCTGTGCGCGAGTTCGTCGTTGCGGCCGAGTGCACGCAGCACATACGACGGCTCCAGCGACGCCGACGTGCACGCGGAGCCCGACGACACCGCGACGTCCTTGATCGCCATGATCAGCGACTCGCCTTCGACGAAGTTGAAGCTGATGTTCAGGTTGTGCGGGACACGGTGCTCCATGTCGCCGTTCACATACGTTTCCTCGATCTGCGACAGGCCGCGCAGCAGCTTGTCGCGCAGCATGCGGATGCGCTCGTTCTCGGTCGCCATTTCTTCGCGCGCGATGCGGAACGCTTCGCCCATGCCGACGATCTGGTGCGGCGCCAGCGTGCCCGAGCGCATTCCGCGCTCGTGGCCGCCGCCGTGCATCTGCGCTTCGATGCGCACGCGCGGCTTGCGGCGCACGTACAGCGCGCCGATGCCCTTCGGGCCGTAGGTCTTGTGCGCCGAGAACGACATCAGGTCGACCTTCAGCTTCGCGAGGTCGATCTCGACCTTGCCGGTCGACTGCGCGGCGTCGACGTGGAACACGATGCCCTTCTCGCGGCAGATCTCGCCGATCGTCTCGATGTCCTGGATCACGCCGATCTCGTTGTTCACGTGCATCACCGACACGAGGATCGTGTCCGGGCGCAGCGCGGCCTTGAACACGTCGAGGTCGATCAGGCCGTCTTCCTTCACGTCGAGATAGGTGACTTCGAAGCCGTCGCGCTCGAGCTCGCGGCAGGTGTCGAGCACGGCCTTGTGCTCGGTCTTCACCGTGATGATGTGCTTGCCCTTGCCCTTGTAGAAGTTCGCGGCACCCTTGATCGCGAGGTTGTCCGATTCCGTTGCGCCGGACGTCCAGATGATCTCGCGCGGATCCGCGTTCACGAGCGCGGCCACCTGCTCGCGCGCTTCCTCGACCGCGCGTTCCGCGTCCCAGCCGTACGCGTGGCTGCGCGACGCCGGGTTGCCGAACTGCTCGCGCAGGTACGGCACCATCTTGTCGACCACGCGCGGATCAACCGGCGTCGTCGCGCTGTAATCCATGTAGATGGGCAGGTGGAGAGTCTCTTGGGTCATCTGTCGCTCCGGGTATTCTGTGCAGGGACTATGTGCGTAATGTGGTGTGCGGGGTGTGCGGCGCGCTCGCGCTCACGAACTCGCGATGTTGAACACCGAATTGGGACCGAGCGGCATCGTGCGCACCGGTTCGGCCGGCGCCGCGGCGGGCTCCGGCGCGCGCCGATCGCGCAGCACCGCGGGTGCGCCCTCGCGTGCGCGCTGCTGATCGACGAGATCCTGCAGCGAGACCGAATCGAGGTATTCGACCATCTTCTGGTTCAGGGTCGACCACAGCTCGTGCGTCATGCAATGGCCGTCGGGCTGCTTCGAGCCGTCGCACGTGCCTTTGCCGCCGCACTGCGTGGCGTCGAGCGGTTCGTCGACCGCGATGATGATGTCGGCGACGGTGACGTCCTGCGCGCGACGCGCGAGGTTGTAGCCGCCGCCCGGGCCGCGCACGGATTCGACGATTTCATGCCTGCGCAGCTTGCCGAACAGCTGTTCGAGATACGAGAGCGAAATCCGCTGGCGCTGGCTGATGCCTGCAAGCGTCACCGGGCCCTGCTCCTGGCGCAGTGCCAAGTCAATCATCGCCGTGACGGCGAAACGGCCTTTGGTGGTGAGTCTCATGGTGTCTAGGGGACTGCAATCTTGACGATTTTGGTCAAGTATAAATATTTGACGATTTTAGTCAAGTATCCATGTCCGCGACAGGGTATTCGCAGACCGCTGAATACCCCGCCGCGATCAGCGTGCGGTGCGGCTCCGGAGCGTGTCCAGCAGGCCCGCGCACGCGCGCTCGACCTGGTCGAGCACCTGTTCGAAGCCCTGCGCGCCGCCGAAATAAGGATCGGCCACTTCGGTCTCGGTCGCGCCCGGGGCGAATTCCATCAGGAGGCGCACCTTGTCGCGATGCTCGGGCGGGCAACGCCGCCGCAACTCCGCGAGATTGGCTTCGTCCATCGCCAGCAGCAGGTCGAACCGCTCGAAATCCGCCGCACCCACCTGCCGCGCCCGCAGCGCGGACAGCTCATAGCCGCGGGTGCGGGCCGCCGCCTGGGCGCGCGCGTCGGGCGGCTCGCCGACGTGCCAGTCGCCCGTGCCGGCCGAGTCGATCGCGATCCGGTCGGCCAGCCCGGCCGCGTCCACCTGGTGGCGCATCACGCCTTCCGCCGTGGGCGAACGGCAGATATTGCCGAGACAGACGAAACAGATCGCAACGCGGGTCATCGCACTATCGGAAAGCCGCGGCGAACCGCGTGGGAGAAGAACGCGCCATTATACAAAGGCGCCCGGAATCGCGCCGCCGCGCGAAGCGACGGCGGCGTGCCTTACAGCGCCTTGGGTGCGGCGAGCGCGACGTCGCCCGATGCGGCCGGCAACGGTTTCGCCGCGTCGCCGACCAGCCCGAACGACACCGCGCGCGCGAGTTCGGCCGATGCCTGATGAACGGCGATCGGGCCGCGCGACGGCGCGTCGGCCATCGCGTGCAGATAAGCGACCGCGGCGAGCGGGACGACGATTGCCAGCGGCCAGTACATCGATATTGTCTTTCTCATGATGCGGCTCCTTGACCTCATTCCCCGAAACCCAATTCCGGGGACTACAGACGAGATTCTATAGACCGCATCTATCGAGATAAATACATGAATAGCGAACGCACTGTTGCCGCCCGATGAACAGTCGTCAGCCGAGGTGGCTTTGCGATGCCGCGTACAGTTCGCGGAACGTGCGGCCCGTCGGCGTCGGCATGTCGCGCGTGTCCATCCAGCCGCCCATCATCGGCAAGCGCCGCAGCGTGCCGCCGCTGCCGCCCAGCCGCTCGAGGATGCGCACCGCGAGCTTGGTCGTCAGCGCGTAAAGCACCGGCCGGCGCGCGAAAAAGCCCCATGCGGCGAGTGCGGCGCGCTCGCGCCACGGCCGCAGGTGCCGCTCGACCTGTTTCTCGCGCAGCGTGCGCAGCAGGTGCGACAGCGGGATCCCGGCCGGGCACACGCTGTCGCATTCGCCGCACAGCGTCGCGGCCTGCGGCAGGTCGAGCGCTCGGTCGATCCCCACGTAGCTCGGCGTCAGCACCGACCCCATCGGCCCCGGATAGACCCACCCGTACGCATGCCCGCCGACCTTCTGGTACACCGGGCAATGGTTCATGCACGCGCCGCAACGGATGCAGCGCAGCATCTCCTGGAATTCGCCGCCGATCAGGCCCGTGCGGCCGCCGTCGACGAGCACCACGTAGTTGTGTTCCGGGCTGTCCTCGTCGCCGGGGCCGCGCGGCCCGGTGAGCAGCGAGAAGTAGTTCGAGGTCTTTTGCCCGGTCGCCGAACGCGGCAGCAGACGCATTGCGGTCGCGAGATCCTCGAGCGTCGGCAGCACCTTCTCGATGCCCGTCACCGCGACGTGCACGCGCGGCATCACCGTGCACATCCCTTCGTTGCCTTCGTTCGTGACGATCGCGACCGAGCCCGTCTCGGCGATCACGAAGTTGCCGCCCGTCACCCCCATGTCGGCCGACATGAAATGCGGGCGCAGCACCTCGCGTGCCTCGCGCGTCATGTCGGGAATCTCGGTCAGCCGCTCGCGGTGATGCGTGCGCGCGAACAGGTCGGCAATCTCGTCCTTGTCCTTGTGCACGACGGGCGCAATGATGTGGCTCGGCGGCTCGTTGTCGTTGATCTGCAGGATGTATTCGCCGAGGTCCGTCTCGATCGACTGCACGCCCATCTCGGCGAGCACCGCGTTCAGGCGCATTTCCTCGGACACCATCGACTTCGTCTTGATGACCTTCTTCACGTCGTGCCGGCGCGCGATGTCGGCGACGAGCCGCGCGGCGTCCGCGGTCGTTTCCGCGAACAGCACCGTCGTGCCGCGCCGCGCCGCCTCGCGCTCGAACGCCTCGAGCCACACGTCGAGGTTCTCCAGCGCACGGTTGCGGCGCGCCTTCAGCGCGGCGCGCGTCGCCGGGAAGTCGATCGCGGTCATCGCGTCGGCGCGCGCGGACACGAACTTCGTCGACAGCTTCTTCAGGTTCTGCTGCAGACGCTGGTCGGCCAGCTTCTGGCCGGCACGCGCCTTGAAATGCATCGATTGGACTTGCATCGCGGTATCGGGGAAAAGTGAGCGGAACCGGGCGTCAGACGTCGCCCGCCAGCACCTGCGCGACGTGCAGCACGCGCGTGTCGCGGTCGCCCGTGCGGCGCAACCGCCCTTCGATGTTCAGCATGCAGCCGAGATCGCCGAGCACGACGGCGCCCGCGCCGGACGCGCGCACGTTCGCGCATTTCTCGTCCGCGATGGCCGCCGAAATGTCGCCGTACTTGACCGCGAACGTGCCACCGAAGCCGCAGCAGTGCTCGCAGTCCTTCATCTCGGTAACGGCCACGCCGCGCTGCGCGAGCAGCGCGCGCGGCTGCGCCTTCACGCCAAGCTCGCGCAGGCCCGAGCACGAATCGTGATAGGTGACGGGACCCGCGAATTCGCCGGGCGCGAGCGTCACCTTCGCGACGTTTGCGAGGAAATCGGTCAGTTCATAGACTTTCTGCTGGAAGCGCGTGTAGCGTCCCATCAGCTCGGGATCGTCGCGAAACAGGTCGCCGTAGTGCGCGCGGATCATGCCGCCGCACGAGCCCGACGGCGCGACGACGTAGTCGAACTGCTCGAACTCGCGCAGCGTCTTTTCCGCGAGGTCGCGCGCGAGCGCACGGTCGCCCGAGTTGTAGGCCGGCTGGCCGCAGCAGGTTTGCGCGGGCGGCACGAACACCTCGTAGCCGGCATCGCGAATCAGTTTCAGCGCGGAAAAACCGATTTCCGGACGCATCAGGTCGACCAGGCAGGTCACGAACAAACCGACTCGCATACGCGCTCCTTCGAGAAAACGGCTCTCATTATCCGCCGTTTGGCCGGCAAGACCAACGCCGGCACGTGCGCAAGTGCGCGCGACCGGAAACGAGGACTTCCTCGAACGGCGTTCGCTTTTTTCACGATACGAGATACAATCGACGCAACACCGCTTGCCGCGTCAACCGATGCTCCCCCGACATGAGCCAACCCACCCCGGATTCCAAAACGTCGATCCAGGTGATCGAACGCATGATGCGGTTGCTGGACGCGCTTGCCGCGCACAGCGACCCCGTCAGCCTGAAGGAGCTTGCGCAGCGCACCGAACTGCATCCGTCGACCGCGCACCGTATCCTCAACGACATGGTGACCTGCCGCCTGGTCGACCGCTCCGATCCCGGCACCTACCGGCTCGGCATGCGGCTGCTGGAGCTCGGCAACCTCGTGAAGGCACGCCTGTCGGTACGTGACGCGGCCCTGATGCCGATGCGCGAGCTGCACCGCCTGACCGGCCAGACCGTCAACCTGTCGGTCCGCCAGGGCGATGAAATCGTCTATATCGAGCGCGCGTATTCGGAGCGCTCGGGGATGCAGGTCGTCCGCGCGATCGGCGGCCGCGCGCCGCTGCACCTGACGTCGGTCGGCAAGCTGTTTCTCGCGGTCGACGAAACGTCGCGCGTACGCGCGTATGCGACGCGCACCGGGCTGTCCGGCCATACGCAGAACAGCATTACCGACATCGCGAAGCTCGAGCGCGAGCTGACGCTCGTGCGCCAGCAATCGTGCGCGCGCGACAACGAGGAGCTGGAACTGGGCGTGCGCTGCATCGCGGCCGGCATCTACGACGACTCGGGCAAGCTCGTCGCGGGCCTGTCGCTGTCGGCACCGGCCGACCGCCTGCAGGATGCGTGGCTCGGCCAGTTGAGCCGCACCGCCCTGACCATCTCGGAATCGCTCGGCTACCGCCCCGCGCCCGCGAAGGACACCGACGGGTTGCAACGGCACGCATGAGCCGCGTCACCCGCGTTACAGCGGCCGGACGAAAAAAAGCCCCGCGCGATTGCGGGGCTTTTTCTTTGCGGCGATCGGCACGGCGGCGAACCGCCGCGGCGCGATCAGGTGCCGCCGTTCGCCGTATTGGCAGCCGTCAGGCGCTCGCCGCCGCCGGCGTCGAGCCAGTTGCGCAGGCGCGCCGCGTCGGCGAAGCGCGAATACTTGCCGAACGAATCCAGCAGCACCATCACCATCGGCCGACCATGGATCGTCGCCTGCATCACGAGACATTCGCCCGCCTCGTTGATGAAGCCCGTCTTCTGCAGGCCGATGTCCCACGAGCCGTTGCCGCGGATCAGCGCGTTCGTGCTGTTGTAGACCAGGTTCCGCTTGCCCGTATTGACGTCGTACGTACGGTCGGTCGAGAACTGACGAATCATCGGGTACTGGTACGCCGCATTGACCATCTTCACGAGGTCGCGCGCACTCGACACGTTCGAGCTCGACAGACCCGTCGAATTCTCGAAATGGGTGTCGTTCATGCCGAGCGACTTCGCCTTCGCGTTCATCGCGGCGATGAACGCCGGACGGCCGCCCGCGTAGTAACGCGACAGCGCGGCGGCCGCGCGGTTTTCCGACGCCATCAGCGCGATGTGCAGCATGTCCTCGCGCGACAGCACCGAGCCGACCGACAGGCGCGAACCCGTGCCCTTCTCGTAGTCGCGGTCTTCGTCGGTGACTTCGATCTGGTCGGTCATCGGCGACTTCGAGTCGAGCACGACCATCGCGGTCATCAGCTTCGAGATCGACGCGATCGGCACGACGGCGTGCGAATTCTTGTCGAACAGCGGCTCGCCGGTGTTCTGGTCGACGACGTACGCGACGCTCGAGCGCAGCGCGAGCGCGTCCGGCGTGTCGTGCAGGCCGAATGCCTGGCCGACCGTCGGGCGACGCGGCTGGAACGCAACCTTGCGCACCGCGCCGTGGTGGCCGTGCACGTTCGACGCGAGCGTCGCGCGCTTGCGCGATGCCTTCGCGCGCGGCGCATCGTCCGACGCGACGTTGGCGGATTTCGCGGAGGCGGCCTTCACCGTCTTCTTCTTCGCGGAAGAAGTGGAAGCGGCTTTCTTGGCGGCCTGGTGGGTCTTCGCAGTGGCGGCAAAGGCGTCAGCGGGCGCGACGGACGCGGCGGTCGCCAGCAAGGCGACGGCGACCGACACAGCCGTGCCGAGCGTCATGCTCTGCAACAATCTGCGCGGTGAAAACGATTCGGCTTTCATTGGGGTCTGGACAAAGCGGGCGGGAGTTTCCGCAAGTGTAGTTAAAGCTGAAAAAAAGAGCAATATTAGGCACTTACCGATCGTCGTTAAACCGGAATGTAAGGGTCGACCAATAATGAATCGATCAACCCTCCCGCTCCCATCGGAAAAATTCATGGGATGCGCTGCCCGACAGTACCCGTCTCCCGATTACCACACGGTTAATTGAGATAACGTCACTTCGGCGACGATTTAAAGCGGGGAAAGTACGTATCCGGCGCTCGGCGTGCCAGCGGCACCGGTCTCGACCGCGGCGGCGGCACGTCGCCACGGCACGCGCATTGAAACGGCGCGCTTTTCGACAGGAACAGAAGCATAACGTTCCACACGCCTGTCAGGTTTACCTGTGCATGATCATGGTGCGCCACGCCTGCCCCGGCCAAGTGCGCACCATGTGGGAACACGTCTGAAACCGATTCCGAATCGGTCACGATAACTCGTTGTTTTATCGATAATTTGTCGCGATTGTGCAACGCACAAAAAGTGCTTGACAAGACTTTTCTCTGCCCTAAAATACGACTCATTGCTGCGTTGCACAAAGCACGCGGATCCGAGGTTCCCCAGCGTAGTGCCCTCTACCCCTGCGATCGACGCGATCGCTTTTCAGGAGCTTGACATGTCCTTGCTGACCCCCGAGCAAATCGCCGCCGCCCAGAAAGCCAACCTCGAAAGCCTGTTCGGTCTGACGACCAAGGCGTTCGAAGGCGTCGAAAAGCTGATCGAACTCAACCTGCAGGTCGTGAAGTCGACGCTGACGGAAAGCCAGGAAAACGCGCAGCGCCTGCTGTCGGTGAAGGACGCACAGGAACTGATCGCGCTGCAAGCGAGCCTGTCGCAGCCGGTCGCGGAAAAGGTGCTGTCGTACAGCCGTCACCTGTATGAAATCGCGTCGTCGACGCAAGCCGAGTTCGCGAAGGTTGCCGAAGCGCAATTCGAAGAGCAGAACAAGAAGGTCCAGGCGCTCGTCGACAACGTCGCAAAGAACGCCCCGGCCGGTTCGGAAACGGCTGTCGCCGCACTGAAGTCGGCACTGAACGCCGCGAACACGACGTACGAAACGGTCCAGAAGGCTGCCAAGCAAGCCGTCGAGATCGCCGAAACGAACTTCAACGCGGCTGCCGCTGTCGCGACGAAGGCTGCGAGCGCTGCTGCATCGCGCCGTTCGAGCAAGCCGGCCGCGTAAGCGTCCCCTGCTCCTGAAAAAGCCGCGCACTGCGCGGCTTTTTCGTTTCCGGCGCGGGAACCTCCATGCGTCCGGTCGTCGCCGGTACGCCGGCGCGACACGGGCGGCGGGTTGCCATCGGCCGTGGACAAAAGAAAACGCCGCCGTCCGGGGGTCCCGGGCGGCGGCGTTTTTCGTGGCCGGCACATGGCCGGCCGTGCCGGCTGCGTTACTTCTTGCGTTGCGGCGGCAGGTCCGTACAGACGCCTTCGTACAGTTCGGCGGCCATGCCGACCGATTCGCCGAGCGTCGGGTGCGGATGGATCGTCTTGCCGATGTCTTCCGCGTCCGCGCCCATCTCGACGGCGAGACACACTTCGCTGATCAGGTCGCCCGCGTTCAGGCCGACGATGCCGCCGCCGATCACGCGATGGGTTTCCTCGTCGAAGATCAGCTTCGTGAAGCCTTCGTCGCGGCCGTTCGCGATCGCGCGGCCCGATGCGGCCCACGGGAACACGGCCTTGCCGTACTTGATGCCTTCGGCCTTGCACTGGTCTTCCGTCTTGCCGGCCCAGGCCACCTCCGGATCCGTATAGGCAACCGACGGGATCTGCAGTGCGTCGAAGTACGCCTTCTCGCCGTGCGCGGCTTCCGCTGCGACGTGGCCTTCATGCACGGCCTTGTGCGCGAGCATCGGCTGGCCGACGACGTCGCCGATCGCGAAGATGTGCGGGACATTCGTGCGCATCTGCTTGTCGACGTCGATGAAGCCGCGGTCGGTGACCGCGACGCCAGCCTTGTCGGCACCGATCTTCTTGCCGTTCGGGCTGCGGCCCACCGCGACGAGCACGAGGTCGTAGCGCTGCGCTTCCGCCGGCGCCTTCTCGCCCTCGAACTTCACGTAGATGCCGTCTTCCTTCGCTTCCGCGCCGACCGTCTTGGTCTTCAGCATGACGTTGCCGAAGCGCTTCGCGTTGTACTTTTCCCAGACCTTCACGAGATCGCGGTCCGCGCCCATCATCAGGCCGTCCATCATTTCGACGACGTCGATCTCGGTGCCGAGCGTCGAGTACACCGTCGCCATTTCGAGGCCGATGATGCCGCCGCCGATCACCAGCATGCGCTTGGGCAGCTGACGCAATTCGAGAGCGCCCGTCGAATCGACGACGCGCGGGTCTTCCGGCATGAACGGCAGCTTCACTGCCTGCGAGCCGGCCGCGATGATCGCCTGCTTGAACTTGACGACCTTCTTGCCGTTCTCGCCCTGCACTTCCATGTGATACGGATCGACGAACGCGCCGACGCCGGTGACCACTTCGACCTTGCGCGCCTTCGCCATGCCGGCGAGGCCCGTCGTCAGTTTCTTGACGACGCCGCCCTTGAAGTCGCGCAGCTTGTCGAGGTCGACCTGCGGCTTGCCGAACGAGATGCCGTGCGCCGCGAGCGCTTCCGCTTCCTCGACGACGAGTGCCGTGTGCAGCAGCGCCTTCGACGGGATGCAGCCGACGTTCAGGCACACGCCGCCGAGCGTCGAGTAGCGTTCGACCAGCACCGTCTTCATGCCGAGGTCGGCAGCGCGGAACGCGGCCGAGTAGCCGCCGGGGCCGGCGCCGAGCACGAGCATGTCGCACTCGATGTCGGCGGCGCCGCCGTAGCTGCCGGCTTGCGGCGCGGGCGCCGGAGCGGCGGCCGGTGCCGGTGCAGCCGCTGCGGGCTTTGCCGGTTCCGGTGCTTTCGCGGGTGCGGCTGCGCCTGCCGAGGCTTCGACGATGGCGATGACCGTGCCTTGCGAGACTTTCTCGCCGGCCTTGACCTTGATTTCCTTGACCGTGCCGGCGACGTCGCTGGGCACTTCCATGGAGGCCTTGTCCGATTCGAGCGTGATGAGCGTTTGCTCTTTTTCGATCACGTCGCCCGGCTTCACGTTGACTTCGATGACATCGACGCCGCTGAAATCGCCGATATCCGGAACCTTGACTTCGATGAGACTCATTACTGTCCCCTTCTTGATTAGCTGCAGACAGAGGGGGAGAAACTCGCGCAAGAACCGACTACGGCCTGGCAAAAGAACGCGAACCCGGGCAGGACCACCTTTGCCGTCCGCCCAAGGACGCGCTTTTCTTTTGGTTACTTTTCTTTGGAAGACAAAGAAAAGTGACCGCCGCCCCGCGCAGGGGCGACGCTAGCAAACCGTTAGCGAAACAGGTTCAACGACAGGGCGAGGATCACCGACATCGACCCCGCGCCCCCGCGAGCCACTCCCACGCTCATCAAAGAATGATGCGACGGAAATCGGCAAGCAACGCGCCGAGATACGCATTGAACCGCGCGGCTTCCGCACCATCGATGACGCGATGGTCATACGACAGCGACAGCGGCAGCGTGAGCCGCGGCACGAACTGCTTGCCGTCCCACACCGGCTTCATCTGGCCGCGCGACAACCCGAGGATCGCCACTTCCGGCGCGTTGATGATCGGCGTGAAGTTCGTGCCGCCGATCCCGCCGAGCGACGAGATCGAGAAGCAGCCGCCCTGCATCTGGTCCGGCTTCAGCTTGCCGTCGCGCGCGGCCTTCGACAGCTCGGCCATTTCCTTCGCGATGTCGACGAGGCCCTTCTTGTCCGCGTCGCGGATCACCGGCACGACGAGGCCGTTCGGCGTGTCGGCGGCGAAACCGACGTGGTAGTACTGCTTGAACACCAGGTTGTCGCCGTCGAGGCTCGCGTTGAAGGTCGGGAACTTCTTCAGCGCGGCGACGACCGCCTTGATCACGAACGCGAGCATCGTGAACTTCACGCCCGCCTTCTCGTGCTCCTTGTTCAGCTGCACGCGCAGCGCTTCGAGCTCGGTGATGTCCGCTTCGTCGTTGTTCGTGACGTGCGGGATCATCACCCAGTTGCGATGCAGGTTCGCGCCCGAGATCTTCTTGATGCGCGACAGCGGCTTCGCCTCGAACGGGCCGAACTTCGAGAAGTCGACCTTCGGCCACGGCAGCAGGTTCAGCTCGCCGCCGCCTGCCGGCGCGGCTGCCGCGGCCGGCGCTGCGCGCTGGCCCGTCATCACGCCCTTCACGAAGCCGGTGACGTCTTCCTTCGTGATGCGGCCCTTCGGGCCGGTACCCTGCACGCGTGCGACGTCAACGCCGAGTTCGCGTGCGAACTTGCGCACCGACGGCGATGCGTGGCTCGCGCGATATTCGCCCGACGGCGCAGCGGCCGGCGCGGCAGCAGCCGGAGCCGGCGCAGCCTGCACCGGTGCCGGTGCGGCGGCGGGGGCCGGTGCCGGGGCAGCAGCGGCCGGAGCCGGTGCGCTCGCCTGCGGCGCGGCGGCAGCCGGTGCGCCGGCGGCGTCGAGCAGCACGATCAGCGTGCCTTCCGACACCGAATCGCCCACCTTGACCTTGATTTCCTTCACGACGCCGGCGGCCGGGCTCGGCACGTCCATCGTCGCCTTGTCCGACTCGAGCGTGACGAGCGACTGCTCCTTCTCGACCGTGTCGCCGACCTTCACGCCGATCTCGATCACCGGGACGTCCTTGTAGTCGCCGATATCGGGCACCTTCACCTCGAGCGTGCCGCCCGATGCAGCAGGAGCGGCAGCCGAAGCGGCTGCAGCCGGTGCCAGCGCTGCCGCCGGAGCCGGCGCGGCCGCGCCGTTCACCTGCGCCGCGGCGGCGCCGTCGAGCAGGATGATCAGCGAGCCTTCCGACACGGAATCGCCCACCTTGATCTTCACTTCCTTGACCGTGCCGGCTGCCGGGCTCGGGACGTCCATCGTCGCCTTGTCCGACTCGAGCGTGACGAGCGACTGCTCGGGCTCGACCGTGTCACCCACCTTCACGAGCACCTCGATGACGGGCACGTCCTTGTAATCGCCGATATCCGGCACCTTCACTTCGATCGCTTGACTCATCTTTTTGTGTCTCCATGGCCGCGCGCGCCCCTCCCGGAAGCGGCGCGCGGCATCACACGGCGCGTGTGCGTTAAACGGTCATCGGGTTGGGCTTCGACGGATCGAGGTTGTACTTGGCAATCGCGTCCGCGACCACCTTGCGCTCGATCGTGCCTTCGTCGGCCAGCGCGTTCAGCGCGGCGACGGTGACCCAGTGACGGTCGACTTCGAAGAAGTGACGCAGCTTCTCGCGGGTGTCCGAGCGACCGAAGCCGTCCGTGCCCAGCACGACGAAGCGGCGATCGATCTGACCGCGGATCTGGTCGACCAGCGCGCGCACGTAGTCGGTCGACGCGATGACCGGACCCTGCGTGTCCTTCAGGCACTTCTGCACGTGCGACAGGCGACGCTCCTCGGTCGGATGGAGCAGGTTCCAGCGCTCGATTTCGTGGCCTTCACGCGCGAGTTCGGTGAAGCTCGGCACGCTCCACAGGTCGGCCGCGACGCCCCAGTCGTTCTTCAGCAGGTCGGCGGCAGCGATCACTTCGTTGAAGATCGTGCCCGCGCCGAGCAGCTGCACGCGCGGTGCCTTCGCATCGGCGTCGGCCTTCTTGAACGCGTACATGCCCTTGATGATGTCGGCCGCCACGTGCTCGCCCTGCGGAATCGCCGGGTGCTCGTAGTTCTCGTTCATCACCGTGATGTAGTAGTACACGTCTTCCTGGTCCTGCACCATGCGGCGCAGACCGTCCTGGATGACCACCGCGAGTTCATAGCCGAACGTCGGGTCGTAGCTCACGCAGTTCGGCACCGATGCCGCCCACAGGAGCGAGTGACCGTCTTCGTGCTGCAGGCCTTCGCCGTTCAGCGTCGTGCGGCCCGCGGTGCCGCCGAGCAGGAAGCCGCGCGAGCGCATGTCGCCCGCCGCCCATGCCAGGTCGCCGATCCGCTGGAAGCCGAACATCGAATAGAAGATGTAGAACGGCACCATGATCTCGCCGTGCGTCGAATACGACGTCGCCGCCGCGATCCAGTCGCACATGCCGCCCGCTTCGTTGATGCCTTCCTGCAGGATCTGACCGGTTTCCGATTCCTTGTAGAACATCAGCTGGTCGGAATCTTCCGGCACGTACTTCTGGCCTTCCTGGTTCCAGATACCGATCTGGCGGAACAGGCCTTCCATGCCGAACGTACGCGACTCGTCCGGGACGATCGGCACGACGCGCTTGCCGAGTGCCTTGTCCTTCAGCAGGATGTTCAGGATCCGCACGAACGCCATCGTCGTCGAGATCTCGCGGCCTTCGCCCGTGCCCTTCAGCAGCGGCTCGAATGCGTCGAGCGCCGGCACCGGCAGCGACGTCGCCTTCTCGCGGCGATGCGGCAGGTAGCCGCCGAGGTCCATGCGCTTCTGGCGCATGTATTCGAGTTCCTTCGAGCCTTCCTCGAACTTCAGGTACGGCACGTCTGCGATCTGCTCGTCGGCGATCGGCAGGCGGAACTGGTCACGGAACTTCTTCAGTTGCTCGACCGGCAGCTTCTTCTGCTGGTGCGTGATGTTCATCGCCTGGCCCGACTCGCCCATCCCGTAGCCCTTGATGGTCTTCGCGAGGATGACGGTCGGCGCGCCCTTCGTGTTGCTCGCCTCGTGGAATGCCGCGTAGATCTTGTGCGGATCGTGGCCGCCACGGTTCAGCGCCCAGATGTCGTCGTCCGACCAGTCGGCGACGAGCGCCTTCAGTTCAGGCGTGTTGAAGAAGTGTTCGCGCACGTACGCGCCCGACTCCGACTTGTACGTCTGGTATTCGCCGTCGACGGCTTCCATCATGCGGCGCATCAGCGCGCCCGACTTGTCGCGTGCGAACAGCGCGTCCCAGCGGCTGCCCCAGATGACCTTGATCACGTTCCAGCCGGCACCGCGGAATTCCGATTCCAGTTCCTGGATGATCTTGCCGTTGCCGCGCACCGGACCGTCGAGACGCTGCAGGTTGCAGTTGATCACGAACACGAGGTTGTCGAGCTTCTCGCGGCTCGCCATGCCGATCGCGCCGAGCGATTCCGGCTCGTCCGTCTCGCCGTCGCCGAGGAACGCCCAGACCTTGCGGCCGGCGGTCTTCACGATGCCGCGCGATTCCAGGTACTTCATGAAGCGTGCCTGGTAGATCGCCATGATCGGGCCGAGACCCATCGACACCGTCGGGAACTGCCAGAAGTCCGGCATCAGCCACGGGTGCGGGTACGACGAGATGCCCTTGCCGTCGACTTCCTGGCGGAAGCTGTCGAGCTGCTCTTCCGACAGGCGGCCGAGCAGGAACGCGCGCGAGTACACGCCCGGCGACGAGTGGCCCTGCACGAACACGAGATCGCCGCCGTGCTGGTCGGACGCCGCGTGCCAGAAGTGGTTGTAGCCGACGTCATAGAGCGTCGCGGCCGATGCGAACGACGCGATGTGGCCGCCGACGTTCGTGTCCTTGCCTGCGCGCAGCACCATCGCCAGCGCGTTCCAGCGCGTGTACGAACGGATGCGGTGCTCGATGTCCTGGTCGCCCGGAATCTTCGCCTGGGCGGCAACCGGAATCGTGTTGATGTACGGGGTATTGGCGGAGAACGGCAGGTGTTCGCCGTGCACGCGGGCGAATTCGATCTGCTTTTCGATCAGGTAGTGCGCGCGGCCGGTGCCCACGGAGGAGATCACGCCGTCGAGCGACTCGAGCCATTCAACGGTTTCTTGCGGGTCGTCGTCACGTTCGGCGGCGACATATTTCATCACTTCGTTCGGTACAGCGGACATTCTCGTCTCCTGGGTCCTGGAATGTGAGGATCGCTCTCGTGCAGACGACGCGACGCGGCCGGCTGCGGGCAAGCTCCGACGGATTGTAATGAGCGTATCCGGCCACGCGCAACAAAATTTTCGAATTGTGAGATCTTTTCTCGCAATGCGGAATATTGCTGCGCTGCACCCTTGTTTCGGGCCTCTCCGGCACGCGCCGCGAGCACAAATCCGTTTCCGTTCAACATATCCGGTATGGGTTTTCCATGTATTGCGCTGCGCTACAATCCTGCCATGTTGACCGATCGGCTTTTCGCACGCTCGGCGCGACCGTCGGGCCCGCCGGCGGAGTCGCAGCCGTCCCGCTGGCACCACGGACCGTGGTGGTCCAATTCCTATTTGCTGACGCCGCTGCTGTCGATCCTCGTGTTCCTCGTGGTGATGAGCCTGATTCTATGGAGCCTCAATCGCCGCGAACAGCAACAGCAGGAAGACACCCTGTTCCGTAACGTCGCGTGGGCGCAGCAGCAGATCCGCCTGTCGATGACGGGCGCGCAGGAGCAGTTGCAGGCGCTGTCGCGCGATCTCGCGTCCGGCCGCCTCGACCAGAATGCGTTCCAGATGGCCGTCGCCGACGTGATGCAGACGCATCCGGAAATCCTCTATCTGAACTGGTACACCGCACCCGGCGTGCAGCGCTGGCCGACCGTGCACCCGCCGCTGCTCGGCCAGCGGCTCGCGAAGCCCGGCGACGCGCAGATGCAGGACGCCGTGCGCGGCGCGTACGACGAAGCGCGCAGCACGCGCCGCCAGGCCTATTCGCCACTGATCTACGACGACTTCGGCAACGGCTTCATCACGCTGCAGACGCCCGTGATGCGCGGCGACCGCGAATATCTCGGCTCGATCGCCGCGGTGTTCTCGGTCGAAGGAATCCTGAAGCACGACATCCCGCAGGAGCTGTCGTCGAAGTACAAGATCTCGATCACCGACTCGAACAACCGCGAGCTGTCGTCCACGTCGACGCGCCCGCGCCTGCCGCGCGACTCCCACTACGACCTGCCGCTCGATCCGCCCGGCCAGGGGCTGACCGTGCGCGTGTACGCGTTCCCGCAGCTCACGAACCTGACCAACAACACGCTCGTGTGGCTCGTCGCCGGGCTGTCGTGCTTCGTGCTGTGGAGCCTCTGGAGCCTGTGGAAGCACACGCGCCAGCGCTTCGAGGCGCAGCAGGCGCTGTACGCGGAAGCGTTCTTCCGCCGCGCGATGGAGAACTCGGTGCTGATCGGCATGCGCGTGCTCGACATGCACGGCCGCATCACGCACGTGAACCCGGCGTTCTGCCGAATGACGGGCTGGGACGAGACCGACCTCGTCGGCAAGGTCGCGCCGTTCCCGTACTGGCCGCGCGACTCGTATCCCGAAATGCAGCGCCAGCTCGACATGACGCTGCGCGGCAAGGCGCCGAGTTCGGGCTTCGAGCTGCGCGTGCGGCGCAAGAACGGCACGCTGTTCCATGCGCGCCTCTACGTGTCGCCGCTGATCGACAGCTCGGGCCGCCAGACCGGCTGGATGTCGTCGATGACCGACATCACCGAACCGAAGCGCGCACGCGAGGAACTCGCGGCCGCGCACGAGCGCTTCACGACGGTGCTCGAAAGCCTCGACGCCGCGGTGTCGGTGCTGGCCGCCGACGAAGCCGAACTGCTGTTCGCGAACCGCTACTACCGCCACCTGTTCGGGATCCGTCCGGACGGCCACCTCGAGCTGTCGGGCGGCGGCTTCGACCGTGCGCAGGCGTCGTCCGACTCGATCGACATGGTCGACGCGTTCGCGGGCCTGCCGGCCGCCGCGCTGACCAGCAGCACGGCCGACGCGCAGGAGGTGTACGTCGAGAGCATCCAGAAGTGGTTCGAGGTGCGCCGCCAGTACATCCAGTGGGTCGACGGCCACCTCGCGCAGATGCAGATCGCGACCGACATCACGACCCGCAAGAAGGCGCAGGAGCTCGCGCATCAGCAGGAAGAAAAGCTGCAGTTCACGAGCCGATTGATGACGATGGGTGAAATGGCGTCGTCGATTGCTCACGAATTGAACCAGCCGCTCGCCGCGATCAACAACTACTGCTCGGGCACGCTCGCGCTCGTGAAGAGCGGCCGCGGCACGCCCGAAACGCTGCAGCCAGCGCTGGAAAAGACCGCGCAGCAGGCGCTGCGCGCGGGGATGATCGTCAAGCGGATTCGCGAATTCGTGAAGCGCAGCGAGCCGAAGCGCCAGCCGGCGCGAGTCGCGGACATCGTCGCCGACGCGGTCGGGCTCGCCGAGATCGAGGCCAGGAAGCGCAGGATCCGGATCGTCACGGAAATCCTCGCAAGAATGCCTATTATTTATGTCGACCCCGTGCTGATCGAGCAGGTGCTCGTGAACCTGATGAAGAACGCGGCCGAGGCGATGGCCGACGTGAAGCCGGCGTCGGCGGACGGCGTGATCCGCGTCGTCGCCGACATCGACGCGGGTTTCGTCGACATCCGTGTGATCGACCAGGGTCCGGGCGTCGACGAAGCGACCGCCGAACGCCTGTTCGAACCGTTTTACAGCACCAAGTCCGACGGCATGGGCATGGGGCTGAACATCTGCCGTTCGATCATCGAATCGCATCGGGGGCGTCTGTGGGTGGTCAACAATGTCGAACCGGACGGCCGCATTTCCGGCGCGACATTCCACTGCAGCCTGCCCATTGGGGAACCCGCTGATCTCGGCCAAGGGGGGCGCGAGGCATCGGCATCACATACCGTTACGGGAGAACTATGAATAGCCCTGTCACCACCACTCAGGAAACTGTCTTCGTCGTCGACGACGACGAAGCCGTACGGGACTCGCTGCGCTGGCTGCTGGAGGCGAACGGCTATCGCGTGCAATGCTTCTCGAGCGCCGAGCAATTCCTCGATGCCTATCAGCCGGCGCAGCAGGCCGGCCAGATCGCCTGCCTGATCCTCGACGTGCGGATGTCGGGCATGAGCGGCCTCGAACTGCAGGAGCGCCTGATCGCCGACAACGCCGCGCTGCCGATCATCTTCGTCACGGGCCACGGCGACGTGCCGATGGCGGTGTCGACGATGAAAAAGGGTGCGATGGACTTTATCGAGAAACCGTTCGACGAGGCCGAGCTGCGCAAGCTCGTCGAGCGGATGCTCGACAAGGCCCGAAGCGAAAGCAAGAGCGTCCAGGAACAGCGCGCCGCGAGCGAGCGCCTGTCGAAGCTGACCGCGCGAGAGCAGCAGGTGCTCGAGCGGATCATCGCCGGCCGCCTGAACAAGCAGATCGCCGACGATCTCGGGATCAGCATCAAGACGGTCGAAGCGCACCGCGCGAACATCATGGAAAAGCTCAACGTCAACACGGTCGCCGATCTGCTGCGCCTCGCGCTGTCGAAGAAGCAGGCCTGAACGTTGCGCGCGGCCGCGGGGCGCCTGCCCGGCCGGCCGCACCGTCGCCCTGCCGCGCCCGCGATGCGGCCCACTCGCGCGGCGTGGCCCGGCGCTTCCTCCCGGAGCGCCGGCACTACCGCCATGACGCTTTCCTTGTATTCGCTGTCGGACGACAGCAGGCGACCGGTATAATTGCGTGTTTTGCTGCGGCGCTTCGCGCGCCGCACGCCCGCATTCCAACTTCCCGGCAGGACCACCACCATGACAGCCCTCCTCATCGACGGCAACGCCCTCTCGAAGACCTTGCGCGCGCAGGCCGCCGAACGCGCCGCCGCCCTGACCGCACGCGGCCACCAGCCCGGTCTCGCGGTGATCCTCGTCGGCGCCAACCCGGCGAGCGAAGTCTACGTGCGCAACAAGATCAAGGCGTGCGAGGACAACGGGTTCTTCTCGCTGAAGGATGCGTACCCGAACACGCTGTCGGAAGCCGACCTGCTCGCGCGCATCGACGAACTGAACCGCGACCCGAAGATCCACGGCATCCTGGTCCAGCTGCCGCTGCCCGCGCACATCGACAGCCACAAGGTGATCGAGGCGATCGCACCGGAGAAGGACGTCGACGGCTTCCACGTCGCGAACGCCGGCGCGCTGATGACGGGCAAGCCGCTGTTCCGCCCGTGCACGCCGTACGGCGTGATGAAGATGTTCGAAGCGCATGACATCCCGCTGCAAGGCGCGAACGCCGTCGTGATCGGCCGCTCGAACATCGTCGGCAAGCCGATGGCGATGCTGCTGCTCGAAGCCGGCGCGACCGTGACGATCTGCCACAGCAAGACACGCGACCTTGCCTCGCATACGCGCCAGGCCGACATCGTGGTCGCCGCGGTCGGCAAGCGCAACATCCTGACGGCCGACATGGTCAAGCCCGGCGCGACGGTGATCGACGTCGGCATGAACCGCGACGACGCGGGCAAGCTGTGCGGCGACGTCGACTTCGCCGGCGTGAAGGAAGTCGCCGGCCACATCACGCCCGTGCCGGGCGGCGTCGGCCCGATGACCATCACGATGCTGCTGATCAACACGATCGAAGCCGCCGAGCGCGCCGCCGCGGCCGCCTGATCGCCTGAGATCGCCACCCGCGATCGCCCTGCCCGCCCAGCCGGCGCGCATTCGTGCGCCGGCGTCTCGCCGGCCGCCGTCGCGGCCGCGTCGCCACGCTGCCACACCCCACGGCGTTTCACCCGAATCGGCCCCCGCATCGACCGCCTCCAATCGCGTCGTTAGAAACTAACGATTGGAAAGCGCGCGATGCGCCCCAATAATGTCGGTATCGGGCGCCGCCGCATCGCGCCTCACCCTTTTCACCCCGGTTCATCCGGCAACAGACAGGGAGTCTTAATGTCCGCCAGCGCCAATTCCAATCCGCTCCTCGATTTCTCCGGCCTGCCCCGCTTCGGCGAGATTCGTCCGGAACACGTGACGCCCGCGCTCGACACGCTGCTCGATGCCGCCAACCGTGCGGTCGACACCGCGAGCGCGCCCGCGACGCCGGCGACCTGGGCCGCGATCGTCGAGACGGTCGAGCAGGCGACGGAGCCGCTCGGGCGTGCATGGGGCGTCGTCGGCCACCTGAACGCGGTCGCCGATACGCCGGAGCTGCGCGCCGCGTACGGCGAAAACCTGCCGCGCGTGACCGAATTCTGGTCGAGCGTCGGCCAGAACCTCGCGCTGTACGAGAAGTACAAGGCGATCGCCGCGAGCGCCGAATACGCGACGCTGTCCGTCGAGCGCAAGAAGATCCTCGACAACGCGCTGCGCGATTTCCGCCTGTCGGGCGCCGAGCTTCCCGAAGACCGGAAGCCGCGCTTCGCGGAGCTGCAGGAGCAGCAGGCCGCGCTGTCGAAGGCATTCTCCGACCACGTGCTCGACGCGACCAACGCCTATGCGTATTTCGCGCAGGACGAGGCCGAGCTGGCCGGCCTGCCGGGCGACGCGATCGAAGCAGCCCGCGAAGCCGCGCAGAAGGAAGGCAAGGAAGGCTGGAAATTCACGCTGCACTTCCCGTCCTACTTCCCGGTGCTGCAGTACGCCGAGAACCGCGCGATGCGCGAGACGGTGTACCGCGCGTATGCGACGCGCGCATCGGAACTCGGGCCGCAGTACGGCGGCGGCAAGGCCGAGTGGGACAACACGGCGATCGTCGCCGACGAGCTGAAGCTGCGCCGCGAAGAAGCGCAGATGCTCGGCTACCGCAACTTCGCCGAAGTATCGCTCGCGCCGAAGATGGCCGAATCGCCGCAGCAGGTGATCGCATTCCTCGAGGATCTCGCGACGCGCGCGCGCCCGCATGCGGACAAGGACTGGGACGAACTGCGCGCGTTTGCCGCGAAGGAACTCGGCCTGACCGAGCTCGCGCCGTGGGACGTCGCGTTCGCGGCCGAGCGGCTGCGCCAGCAGCGCTACGCGTTCTCGGAAAACGAGGTCAAGCAGTACTTCCCGGAACCGGCCGTGCTGAAGGGCCTGTTCACCGTCACCGAAACGCTGTTCGGCGTGCGGATCAAGCCGGACGACGCACCGGTGTGGCACAAGGACGTGCGCTTCTTCCGCGTGGAGAACCGCGACGGCTCGCTCGTCGCGCAGTTCTATCTCGACCTGTATGCACGCGAAGGCAAGCGCGGCGGCGCATGGATGGACGACGCGCGTGCGCGCGCGAAGCGCGGCGACACCGTACAGACGCCGGTCGCGTACCTGACCTGCAACTTCTCGGCACCGGTCGGCGGCAAGCCCGCGTGCTTCACGCACGACGAAGTCATCACGCTGTTCCATGAATTCGGCCACGGGCTGCACCATATGCTCACGCGCGTCGACGAGCTCGGCGTGTCGGGCATCAACGGCGTCGAATGGGATGCGGTCGAGCTGCCGTCGCAGTTCATGGAGAACTTCTGCTGGGAATGGGACGTGCTGTCGTCGATGTCGTCGCACGTCGATACGAGCGCCGCGCTGCCGCGCGAGCTGTTCGACAAGATGATCGCCGCGAAGAACTTCCAGAGCGGGCTCGGCACGCTGCGCCAGATCGTGTTCTCGATGTTCGACATGCTGCTGCACGTCGACTTCGACCCGGCCGGCGCGACCGGCGTGAACGCGTTCGCGCGCGAGATCAACGAGCGCTACCACGTGATCCCGCAGGCCGCGTTCTCGCGCTGGCCGAACACGTTCAGCCACATCTTCGCGGGCGGCTATGCGGCCGGCTACTACAGCTACAAGTGGGCCGAAGTGCTGTCAGCCGACGCGTACGCGGCGTTCGAGGAAGCGGCCGCCGCAAGCGGCAGCGTGCTCGACGCGGCGACCGGCACGCGCTATCGCCGCGAAATCCTCGAAGTCGGCGGCAGCCGGCCGGCGATGGATTCGTTCAAGGCGTTCCGCGGCCGCGAGCCGGAAATCGACGCGCTGCTGCGCCACAACGGGATGGCCGCCCCCGCGCACTGACCATGCCCTGCCCGGCGCGTCCGGCAGCATCGCAAGGCACCGCTTCGGCGGTGCCTTTTTTCATGGCGCCGGCGTGTCGTCGCCGGCTTCGTCCGCGTTGTCGGTGTTGTGGTCGGCTTCGTCGTCGAACAGCGAGAACTGCCCGTGACGCTCGGCCGTGTCCTCGTCGATGCGCACGCCGACGCCCAGCAGCCGAACCGCCTGCGCGCGCCGCTGCAACCCCTTCGCGAGCAGCGTGACGGCCGTCTGCGCATTGGTCGCGTCGGCCACGCATTCGACCGTCGTGCGCTGGAAATCGGCGAAGCGGATCTTCACGTACAGCTTGCGGATCGAGCGGACCGCGCCCGCGCGCGCGATCCGCGCGTCGAGCTGCACGACGAGGCGGCGGATCTCGTCCGAGCATTGCTCGAGCGTCGTCAGGTCGGTCACGTAGGTCGTCTCGACACTGACCGACTTGCGCTCCTGGTCGGCCCGCACCGGCCGCTCGTCGATCCCGCGCGCCAGCTGGTACAGCCGCCGGCCGAACGCGCCGAACTCGCGATGCAGGTCGATCAGCGACCAGTCGCGCAACTGCGCGCAGGTCTGGATGCCGAGCCGGTCGAGTCGCGTGGCCGTCACCTGGCCCACGCCGTGCAGCTTGCGCACCGGCAGCGCCGCGACGAACGCATCGACTTCATGCGGGCGCACGACGAACAGGCCGTCGGGCTTGTTCCAGTCGGACGCGATCTTCGCGATGAACTTGTTCGGCGCGACGCCCGCCGACACCGTCACGCCGACGGTGTCGTACACGCGCTGGCGAATCTCCCGCGCAATCAGCGTCGCGCTGCCCTGGCACAGTTCGGAACCGCTGACGTCGAGGTACGCCTCGTCGAGCGACAGCGGCTCGACGTCGTGCGTGTAGTCGCGATAGATCGCCATGATCTGCCGCGACGCCGCGCGGTACTTGTCCATCGCGGACGGCAGGATCAGCAGATCCGGACACTTGCGCATCGCCAGCGCCGACGACATCGCCGAATGCACGCCGTAGCGCCGCGCCTCGTAGTTGCAGGTCGCGATCACCCCGCGCTGGTCGGGCCGCCCGCCGACCGCGAGCGGCCGGTTGCGCAGCGACGGGTCGTCGCGCATCTCGACCGACGCGTAAAAGCAGTCGCAGTCGCAGTGGATGATCTTGCGCACGCGTGGCGGCGCGTCGCCGGGTGACGGCATGCGCGGATCGGCAGGCGGGTTGATGGTCGGATTCACGGTGCCGATACTGTACAAAAACACAGTGCCCGTTTCAACTGTCGCGTGCTGCCGCGTTCGACCGCCGCCGGACACCGCCAGGCACCTCGGATCGCCGCCCCCGCGCGCCGGCCACCTCCAACCGGCAATGCCGTACCGGTCCGCTTCGCGCGGATCGTACCGCCGCGCGCGCGGGCCGGCCCCTATACTCGTCTGCCACGACATATGAAACGCACAGGTGACGGATGAAGACGATCGGACTGATCGGCGGGATGAGTTGGGAATCGTCGGCCGAGTACTACCGGATGATCAACCGCCATTCGAAGGTGCTGCACGGCGGCCATCACAACGCGAAGAGCGTGCTGGTCACGGTGGATTTCGCGGAGATCGAAGCATTGCAGCGTGCGCAGGACTGGGCCGCGCTCGGCGAACGGATGGCCGATGCCGCGCGTCAGCTCGAAGCGGCCGGCGCCGATCTCGTCGTGCTGACGACCAATACGATGCACCGCGTGCACGGCGCGATCGAGGCCGCGGTGGCGCTGCCGTTCCTGCACATCGCCGATCCGACCGGCGCCGCGCTGCGCGCCGCGGGCGTCGAGCGCGTCGCGCTGCTCGGCACGCGCTACACGATGGAACTGCCGTTCTATGAGGAGCGTCTGCGCGACAAGTTCGGCCTCGACGTGCTGGTGCCGGACGAATCCGCGCGCAACGACGTGCACCGGATCATCTACGACGAGCTGTGTCATGGCGTGATCGATGCCGGGTCGCGCGCGACCTACGTGGCGATCATCGACGAACTGGCGAAACGCGGCGCGCAGGCGGTGATTCTCGGCTGCACGGAAATCACGCTGCTGATCGGCGCGGACGATTCGCCGCTGCCGGTGTTCGATACGACCGCGCTGCATGCGAAAGCGGCGGTCGAGTGGGCGGCGGGCTGAAAACAAAAAACCCGGCACGGGGCCGGGTTCCTGTCGACGAAGCGCGCATCGGTCACTTGCGCTGCACATCGTCTGGTGTGCTTGGTTGCGGGGGTAGGATTTGAACCTACGACCTTCGGGTTATGAGCCCGACGAGCTGCCAGACTGCTCCACCCCGCGTCAGAGAAATAAATTATAGGGTGATGAAGCACTCACGTCAACACTTTTGTCACAAATTCTTCGCAGGCCGTCGATATCGCGACGCACGGCACCGGCTTTGCATCGTGTGTCGCGCGCGTTCGCGCCCCGTGCTCGCGGTAAGATGGCGGCCTTCGCATTCACCCCGCACGCATTCCCGTTCATGAAAATCGCCACCTGGAACGTCAACTCGCTCAACGTCCGCAAGCAGCACGTGCTCGACTGGCTCGCGCAAAGCGGAACCGACGTGCTGTGCCTGCAGGAACTGAAGCTGCCGGACGAGAAATACCCGCGCGCCGATCTCGAGGCGGCCGGCTACCGCAGCTGGTTCACGGGCCAGAAGACCTACAACGGCGTCGCGATCCTCGCCCGCGACACGCTCGCCGTCGACGAATCCGATGTCGTGCGCAATATCCCCGGCTTCGACGATCCGCAACAGCGCGTGGTCGCGGTGACGGTCGACGGCGTGCGCGTCGTGTCCGCGTATTTCCCGAACGGCCAGGCGCCCGACTCCGACAAGTTCGTCTACAAGATGCAGTGGCTCGACGCGCTGCACGCGTGGCTGAACACCGAGATGCAGCGCTACCCGAAGCTCGCGCTGCTCGGCGACTACAACATCGCGCCGGAAGATCGCGACGTGCACGATCCGGCGAAATGGGAAGGCCAGAACCTCGTGTCGCCGCAGGAGCGCGCGCACTTCGCGAAGCTGATCGAACTCGGCTTCGTCGATGCGTTCCGCCGTTTCGAGCAGCCCGAGAAAACCTTCACGTGGTGGGACTACCGGATGTTCGCGTTCCGCCGCAACGCGGGGCTGCGCATCGACCACGTCCTGCTGTCGCCGGCGCTCGCCGCCACCTGCACGTCATGCGAGGTCGACCGCACGCCGCGCACATGGGAACAGCCGTCCGACCACACGCCCGTCGTCGCGATCGTCGGCTGAGCCCCCTGCCCGCTCACGCCCGCGCTCAACCGCGCGCGGGCGCGGGCCCGAGATGGGCCCACAGGAAGCCGAATTCCGCCGCATCCGATTCGGCGCGCTCCAGGTCGTCGGCGCTGCCGTGGCCGCCGTCGGTGTTCTCCCAGTACCACACCCGTTCGTGTCCGAGCGCATGCATGCGCGCGGCCATCTTGCGCGCATGCGCGGGATGCACGCGGTCGTCGCGCGTCGACGTCGTCAGCAGCAACGGTGGATAGACGACACCTTCGCGCACGCGGTGATACGGCGAGTAGGCGGCGAGCGCCGCGCCCTCGCGCGCATCGTCAGGATTGCCGTATTCGTCGAGCCACGCGGCGCCCGCGTGCAGCTTCGGATAGCGCCGCATGTCGAGCAGCGGCACGCGGCACAGCACCGCGCCGAACAGTTCCGGACGCTGCACCATGCACGCGCCGACCAGCAGCCCGCCGTTGCTGCCGCCCTCGATCCCCAGTTGCGCGGCCGTCGTCACGCCGGTGCGGATCAGGTCCTCGGCCACCGCGATGAAGTCGTCGAACGAGCGCTGCCGATGTTCGCGCTGCGCGTCGACGTGCCAGCCCGGCCCGAATTCGCCGCCGCCGCGGATGTGCGCGAATGCCGCGACGCCGCCGCGTTCGAGCCACGCGATGCCGAGTGCATCGCTGTAGCCCGGCAGGTTCGGAATCGCGAAGCCGCCATAGCCTGACAGCAGGCACGGCCGCGCGACGCGGGCGCTGCCGTCGACGGGCTCCGGTCCATCGAGTGCGTCCCGCGGCCCGATCAGCGTGTACGGCACGACCGTGCCGTCGCGCGAGCGGGCATTCGCGCGACGCACGACGAGCCCGGCCGCATCGAATCGCACCGGCGGACGGTCGAGCAGCACGCGCCGCGACGACGCATCGGCCGCGCGATCGGCCAGATCGGCGAGCCAGCATTCGGGCGGATCGAGATAGGTATCGACGTCCACGTACACGTCGTCGTTCAGCGTCGACTCGACCGGCTCGACGTCGATCTGCGCGTCGCCCGGCCATTCGAACGGCCGCGCGTCCCACGTCCACGCGCCGTCGTCGCCCTGGCGCGGCTGCCACAGCATCGTGCGGTTGTGCACGTCGTCGAGCCAGCTCGCGATCAGCATCGTGCGCGTGTGCGTCCACGTGCAGGCGGACGTCGACGGTCGCGGCACGAACAGCGTCGTGAGCTCGCGCGACCCGGCGAGGAATGCCTGCTCGCGGATCGCAAGCAGCGAGCCGCCCGCGTGACGCACGCCGCCGCAGTCCCAGTCGAGCCGCGGCTCCAGCATCAGCCAGCCTTCCCAGAAGCCGACCTCGACATGCGTCGGCACGTCGTAGCGCGCCCACTCGCCCGCGTCGGTCAGCCGGTATGCATGCGCGTCGAAGAAATCGACACTGCGCCACGCGACGTGGCGGCCGTCGATCGGATCGAACCCCGCGCCCGCACTGATGTCGTCAGGCTCGCCACGGAACACGACCGGCGCATCGGCGAGCGGCGTGCCGCGTACCCAGCGGCGCGCTTCGTACGGATAGCCGGCGGCGGTCGCATGCGCCTCGCCGCGATCCCAGCTTACGTAGACGGTATCGCGGTCGATCCAGCCGACCGTGTGATTCCCGGGCGCGTCGATCGTGAAACCGCCGTCGACGAAACGACGCGCCACGAGATCGAACTCGCGCACGACGACCGCATCGGCGCCGCCCGGCGACAGCGACAGCAAGGCACGGTCGCCATCCGGGTACAGGATCGCGTCCTGCTCGAACACCCACGACTCGCCCTCTTGCGCGCCGAGCGCGTCGACGTCGAGCAGCGTTTCCCACTCCGGCCGGCCGGCACGCCAGTCGTCCCAGCGCGCGCGGCGCCACAGTCCCTTCGGATGGAGATCGTCCTGCCACAGGTCGTACGCCCAGTCGCGCCAGCGGGTCGGAATCACCGGGCGTTCGCGCGGCAGATACGCGTGCGCGAGCCGCGCGGTGAGCGCGCGATACGCATCGTCGTCGCGCAGCGCGACACGCGTGCGCGCGTTCTGCTCGTCGACCCACGCGCGGGCGCGCTTGCTGTCGAGCGCTTCGAGAAAACGGAAGGGATCGGCCCCGGCGGGCCAGCGGAAGGAATCGGACATGACGGTGTGCACGTGACGGCAAACCGCGATTATGTCCGATCGCGGCATGCGCGACGCCCGCGCATGCCGCGACGAAGGCTTACGGCTCTAGATGCAGTTCCTGAATCTTGCGCGTGATCGTGTTGCGGCCGATGCCGAGCCGCTCCGCCGCCTCGACCTTGCGGCCGCGCGTGAAATCGAGCGCCTCGCGGATCACGGCCGCCTCGAAGCGGCGCGCAAGCTCGTCCATCACGTCGGCCGAATTCTCGCGCAGGAGCCGCGCGACTTCGGTGCGCAGCCCGCTCTCCCACATCGGATAGCCGGCCGGCGCGCCGTTCGGCGCGGCCGCGACGGGCGCAGCCGTCAACGGCATCGCGCCGGCCGCCGGCGGCACGCGCGCCACGTCGCCCGCACCGCCGCTTCCGCTCACGCCGCCGTGCGCATCCACGCCGTCGAGCGTCGCGGTCACCGGCGCGCCCGCGGGCACGAGATCGGGCGGCAGGTCCTTGATCTCGACCGTCTGCGCGGGCGCCATCACGGTCAGCCAGTTCGCCAGGTTCTCGAGCTGACGCACGTTGCCGGGAAACGTGAGCGACGTCAGATACGCGAGCGCTTCGTCGGACACGCGCTTCGGCTCGACACCGAGATCGCGCGCGCTCTTCTGCAGGAAGTGGCGCGTGAGCAGCGCGATGTCCTCGCTGCGTTCGCGCAACGGCGGCAGCCGCAGCCGGATCACGTTGAGCCGGTGGTAAAGGTCCTCGCGGAACAGCCCCTGCCGCACGCGCGACTCGAGATTCTGGTGCGTCGCCGCGATCACGCGCACGTTCGCGCGCAGCGGGTTGTGGCCGCCGACCCGATAGAACTGGCCGTCCGACAGCACGCGCAACAGGCGCGTCTGCAGATCGAACGGCATGTCGCCGATTTCGTCGAGGAACAGCGTGCCGTTCTCGGCCTGCTCGAAGCGGCCCTGGCGCGTCGTCTGCGCGCCGGTGAACGCGCCGCGCTCATGGCCGAACAGTTCGGATTCGAGCAGGTCCTTCGGAATCGCCGCGGTGTTCAGCGCGATGAACGGTCCGTTCGCCCGCGGGCTGTGACGGTGCAGCGCCCGCGCGACGAGCTCCTTGCCGGTGCCCGATTCGCCGGTGATCAGCACGGTCGCGGCCGAATGCGACAGGCGGCCGATCGCGCGGAACATGTCCTGCATCGCGGGCGCCTGGCCGAGCATCTCGGGCGCTTCGGCCACGCGCTCGTCCTGCGGCGCGCCGCCGCGCAGGCTTTCCTCGACCGCGCGGCGGATCAGTTCGACCGCCTTGTCGACGTCGAACGGCTTCGCCAGATATTCGAACGCGCCGCCCTGGAACGCCGCGACGGCGCTGTCGAGATCGGAGAACGCCGTCATGATGATGACGGGCAGGCCCGGCAAGCGCTCGTGCATCGCCTGCAACAGCTCGAGGCCGGAGCCGCCCGGCATCCGGATGTCGGACACGAGCACCTGCGGCGTCTCGTGGTCGAGCGCGGCCAGCGCGTCACGCACGTTCGCGAAGCTCTTCGTCGCGAAGCTGTCCCGGGCGAGCGCCTTTTCGAGCACCCAGCGGATCGATTGATCGTCGTCTACTATCCAGATCGGCTTCATAGGTCGGTCAGATATTGGTGAATCCGGTGAATCGCCATGCCGCCGCTCAATGATCGAGCGGCAGCAGGATCTGAAATTCGGTACGGCCGGGCCGGCTCTCGACCTCGATCATCCCGTCGTGCTGCTGCACGAACGTCTGCGCGAGCGTGAGGCCGAGGCCGCTGCCGTCGTCGCGCCCGGACACGAGCGGGTAGAAGATCCGGTCGCGGATCTCCTCCGGAATGCCGGGCCCGTTGTCGACCACGTGCAAGTCCAGTGCCAGCCTGTACAGGCGCTTCGCGATCGTCACCTTGCGCGCGACGCGCGTGCGCAGCTCGATCTTCGCATCGCCCTGCGCGATCCGTTCGCGCAGCGCCTGCGCCGCGTTGCGCACGATGTTCAGCAGCGCCTGGATCAGCTGCTCCTTGTCGCCGCGCAGGTCCGGCACGCTCACGTCGTAGTCGCGCTCGATGGTGAGCCCGCGCGGAAATTCCGCGAGCATCACCGCGCGCACGCGTTCGCACACTTCATGAATGTTTACGTCGCCGACGATGTGCGGATGCCGGTGCGGCTCCAGCAACCGGTCGACGAGCGTCTGCAGGCGGTCGGACTCCTTGATGATCACCTGCGTGTATTCGCGCAACTCGCCGCGCTCGCGCTCGCTCAGTTCGAATTCGAGCAGCTGGGCTGCGCCGCGAATGCCGCCGAGCGGGTTCTTGATCTCGTGCGCGAGGTTGCGGATCAGTTGCTTGTTGACCGCGGTCAGGTCGTGGATGCGCTCCTCGCGATCGGTACGCGACTGCCGTTCGTTCTCGAACAGCTCGACGAGCACGAAATCGGGTGCGGTCTCGAGGAAGCCGACGATCGCATGCACGTGCAGAGGTTCGCGGCCGGGCCGGTCGAGCACGGTATCGAGATGCGTCGCGTGAAAGCGCTCCTCGCCGATCGCGGTGATCGTCGACGCGAGCTCGTTCGCGTTCGGGAAAATCTCGCCCCACGGCCGCTGCGCGAGCTGCCGGCGCGAGATGTCGAGCATCGCCTCCGCGGACGGGTTCGCGAACGCGACCCGCAGCGTCTTGCGGTCGAGCACGATCACGACCGTCGGCAGCGCTTCCAGCCCGGCAAGCAGGCCCGAACGCGCGAGCCGCTCGTCTTCCGTCAGTCGCTCCGGCTGCCCCGTCTTCGCCTTGATCAGATTCTTCAGAGCCATCGTGCGTATCGTCGCGCCTCAGCGAGTCGGAAAAGGGAAATGCTCGGAACAAAAAAGGGACGGCTGGACGCCGTCCCCTTTCAGACTCCGCGGTTCCCGCCGCAGGCCGCGCGACGGGAACGAACCGGCATGACGGCGCTGAATCGAAGCGCCATCGCCGATTACAGCGAGTAGTACATCTCGAACTCGATCGGATGCGTCGTCATGCGGAACTTCGCCAGCTCCTGCTCCTTCAGCGCGAGGTACGCATCGAGCATGCCGTCGGTGAACACGCCACCGCGCGTCAGGAACTCGCGATCCTTGTCGAGCGCTTCCAGTGCCTGGTCGAGGCCTGCGCAGACGGTCGGGATCTTTGCATCCTCTTCCGGCGGCAGGTCGTACAGGTTCTTGTCCGCGGCTTCGCCCGGGTGGATCTTGTTCTGGATCCCGTCGAGGCCTGCCATCATCAGTGCCGAGAAGCACAGGTACGGGTTCGCCATCGGATCCGGGAAGCGCGTTTCGATACGGCGGCCCTTCGGGTTCGACACGTGCGGAATGCGGATCGATGCCGAACGGTTGCGTGCCGAGTAGGCGAGCTTGACCGGTGCCTCGAAGTGCGGGACCAGACGCTTGTACGAGTTCGTCGTCGGGTTCGTGATCGCGTTCAGCGCGCGAGCGTGCTTGATGATGCCGCCGATGTAGAACAGCGCCAGTTCCGACAGGCCGGCGTAGCCGTTGCCCGCGAACAGGTTCTGGCCGTCCTTCCAGATCGACTGGTGAACGTGCATGCCCGAACCGTTGTCGCCGACGACCGGCTTCGGCATGAACGTCGCCGTCTTGCCGTACGAGTGCGCGACGTTATGGATGATGTACTTCGACCATTGCGTCCAGTCGGCGCGCTCGACCAGCGTCGAGAACTTCGTGCCGATTTCGTTCTGGCCCTGGCCCGCCACTTCGTGGTGGTGCACTTCGACCGGGATGCCGAGCTGTTCGAGCAGCAGGCACATTTCCGAACGCATGTCCTGGAACGTGTCGACCGGCGCGACCGGGAAGTAGCCGCCCTTCGTGCCCGGACGGTGGCCCGTGTTGCCGCCTTCGAATTCCTTGCCTGCCGACCACGGTGCTTCTTCCGAGTTGATCTTCACGAAGCAGCCCGACATGTCCGTGTTCCACTGGACCGAGTCGAAAATGAAGAATTCCGGTTCCGGACCGAAGTAGGCCGTGTCGCCGATACCCGTGCTCTTCAGGTACGCTTCCGCGCGCTTCGCGAGCGAACGCGGGTCGCGCTCGTAGCCCTTGCCGTCGGCCGGCTCGACCACGTCGCAGGTCAGCACGAGGGTCGACTCTTCATAGAACGGGTCGACGAATGCGGCGCTCGGGTCCGGCATGAGCAGCATGTCCGACGCCTCGATGCCCTTCCAGCCGGCGATCGACGAGCCGTCGAATGCATGGCCGCTTTCGAACTTGTCTTCGTCAAACGCCGAAACCGGCACCGACACGTGCTGTTCCTTGCCGCGCGTATCCGTGAAGCGGAAATCGACAAACTTGACGTCCTCGTCCTTCACGAGCTGCATGACGTCGGCGACGGTTTTACTCATAACCTCTTCTCCTGATTGAACAATTCCGGCGGACTGGGAACCGCCTCGTTTATCGAGCTGCCCGGAGTCTGGCTTTGGCGCAGCGCGCCCCGGGTCGACCGAATTCTATATAGCAGCTTCCGTGCCAATCATCGCAAATCCGACGCGAATCGCGCCGACCCGCGCCGTGGCGGGGCCCGGCTGCGCGATTCCGGGGCCGTGCGCCGCACCGGCAGCCGCCCGACCGCACTGCGATGGTGCAATCGGCAGGATGCGCCGGAACGATGGATTCATTCTGGTGCATGCGTGCCATTCTGCACTTTTTTGGTGAGCGCGTGGGCGGTGCATGCGTCGCAGGGCACGCGGACATCCGCGCGGCGGTGCCGCGCTAGAATGATCATTTGACCGATACGGAGACCTCCTGCCATGAGTACGCTCGACCAGCTTTACGCGAAGGCCGAAGAACGCCGCGCCCAAGGCGCGCTCAACTATGCCGGCGCACTGCTGCCGGTCGAGGCCTTCGAACTGCTGCAGCTCGACCCGTCGGCACGCCTCGTCGACGTGCGCACCCGCGCCGAGCTCGACTGGATCGGCCGCCCGCTTGTCGGCGACGGCCAGTACCTGCACCTCGAATGGACGCGCTATCCGGGTGGCGTGCCGAACGCCGAATTCGTCGACCAACTGAAAGCGGCGCTGCCGGCCGACACACCCGTCCTGTTCCTGTGCCGCAGCGCCGCGCGCTCGAAGCTTGCGGCGGTCGCGTCGACGCAGGCCGGCTTCACGAAGGCCTTCGATCTGCTCGAAGGCTTCGAGGGCGGCAAGGATGCCGAAGGCCACCGCAAGACGGTCGACGGCTGGTGCTTCCGGAAACTGCCGTGGATCGGCGCCTGACGGCGCATCCGCCCAGGCACGCCCGACCGACACATCGTCGAGCCGGGCGATGACATCCCGATGACGGGCCGCATTGCGCGGCCCGTGGTTTTTGTGCGGCCGTTCTGCGGCCGGTGCGCGATCGATGCGCGACCCTCAGGCGCGCGGCGCGTCCGGTTCGACCACGTCGCCGCCGAGCAGGTGCACGCCTTCGCGCAGCTTCACGAACGCGGCCGCGACCGCCTCCGGCTCGCCCTTCACGCCGAGGTCGATATGCCGGCGCGCGTAGATCCCGCCGCGCTCGGCATCGCCGACGCTCGGCAGGCTGAACACGCGCACGCCCGGGAAATCGCGCTCGATCTTCTCCATCAGCGGCGTGAGCGTCGACTCCGGCAGTTCGAACACGTACAGCGAACGCTCCGCGTGCGGCGTCGCGTGATGGAGATGCTGGTACTGCGTGTCGAGCACCCATTCGATCATCGGCCACGCCATCACCGGGAAGCCCGGCACGAAATGGAGATCGCCGACCGAGAAACCGGGAATCCGGTTATAGCCGTTCGGGATGATCGTCGCGCCCGCCGGGAACACGCCCATGTTGAAGCGGTGCTGGTTTTCCGGCGACTCGAAGTCGACCGGCTTCGCCGGATCGGTGTGCGTCTCGCGGATGCGCTCCGAGATCAGCGCCTTCGCTTCCGGATGCAGCGCGAGCGGCACGCCCAGCGCGGCGGCCGCGCACTGGCGCGTGTGGTCGTCCGGCGTCGCGCCGATCCCGCCGGTGGAGAACACGATGTCGCCGGAAGCAATTGCGCGCGCGAGCGTCGCGGTGATCCGCGCCGGATCGTCGCCGACGTATTCGGCCCAGTCGAGCGCGAGGCCACGCGCGCCGAGCAGCTCGATGACCTTCGCCAGATGCTTGTCCTGTCGGCGGCCCGAAAGGATTTCGTCGCCGATGATGATGATGCCGATGCTCATGCCTGCCCCATGTCGATTGCGGTGGCGCGCGAACTCGCGCGCAGGTCGTCCAGCGCGCGCAGGCAATAGTGCCCGAACCACAGCGCCGAGAAGACGAGGATGAAAGCGTAAACCCAGATCATGGCCGCCGCCACGAACGGAAACAGCACCATCATCCAGACCGACGACACCCACACGAAGGTCGGCACGGTGCCGAGCAGCCCGGTCGCGACGCCGATGCCGATCAGCGGCCAGCGATGCTGCCGTACCAGCGCGCGGCGCTCGTCGCGGCTCGCGTGCTGCGCGAGCGCGTCGTAGGTCATCACGCGGTACGTGAGCCAGCCCCAGATCACGGGCGGCAGCAGCGCGAAGAACGGCGGAATCAGCCACAGCGGGATCGTGACGACGAGCAGCACGACGCCCACGATCGCCGCGCCGAGCGAATTGAACACGCTGCCGAAGAACGTGCCGCCCCGCTTCGCCTCCAGCGCGGCGAACTGCCGGTTCGACAGGTGCTTGATCACGACCGGCATCGAGATCGTCGCGATCAGGAGCAGCACGGTCAGCACGATCAGCGGGATCGCGAGCGACACGACGACGAACGGCGCGACGACCGCATGCAGCTGCGACATCCCGATCGCGTCGAACACGCGGTACAGCGCGGCGGTCAGCATGAAGCCGTCGAGCGCGCCGCGCGCGGCATCGATCAGCGTCTGCCACGAGAACCACAGCAGGACGCCCCACAGCAGCGCCGAGACGACGAACGGCATCAGGGTGAGCCACAGCATGCGCGGGTGCAGCGCGCTGGCGAAGGCCCGGACGAAAGAGCGCAGCAAGTCGTTCATGCGAACCTGTATCGACGAGGAAAAACGGGGAAAGGATAAACCACACGGCCCGCACGCGCCAAAGCGCATGCGGGCCGTGCGGGAAAGCCGTTCAACGGGAAAGTGACTCGGTCAGGCGGACGCCGCGCCGCGCTTCGCGGGCACGAGGCGCCGGAAGATCCGCACGAACGCGAGGCCGTGCTGCGCCCAGAAGCCGTCGCCGTAGGACACGCCTTCGACCTGCTCGCGGATGCCGGTCGGCTCGACCGTGCGGTTCCACGACGCGGTGCCGAACATCATGTCCCACCACGGGAACAGCACGCCGAAGTTGCAGCCGTACTTGGTGCCTTCGTGGCCGTAGCCGACCGCGTGGTGGCGCCGGTGGAAGATCGGGCTCACGAGCAGGCGCTCGCCGAGCCAGCCGAACGACAGCCGCGCATTCGTATGCTGGATGCTCTGCACGAAATTCGTGACCGCGGTCAGCACGACGAACTGCGACGGCGTCACGCCGATCACGAGCGCGATCGCCGCGAAGAAACACGATTGCAGCACGTCGTCGAGCAGGTGGTTGCGATCGTCGCACCACAGCGACATCTGCCGCTGGCTGTGATGGACTGCGTGCAGCTCCCACCAGATGCCGAACTTGTGCTGCCAGCGGTGATACCAGTAGCCGGCGAAGTCGAGCACGACGAGGTAGATCGCGAACGCGACGATCGGCTTCGAAGTCACGCCCGGCCACAGATAGTCGAGGTTGACGTTCGCGACGCCGTGCAGCCGCAGCCACGCCTGGAAGTTGTCGAACACCGGCTGCAGCGCGAAGAAGAAGAACAGCGCGTAGATGCCGAGCTTCGAGATCGCCGTGTAGATCACGTCGACCCGCACCGCGCGGCGGTTCTTCCAGCGCTCGACGGGCGCGAGCGCCTCGAGCGGGCGCAGCAGCGCGAACATCAGCACCATTTGGAGCGCGCCGATGATCACCCAGTACAGCGCGTCGTAGGTGTCCTCGTCATAGTCCATCAGGTTGAACTTGAAGAGGAGCGGCTGCACGACGTCGACGTACAGCCAGGTCTGGATATCCGACACGAACGCATCGATCAGGTGCAGCATCGTTCGCCTCCGCCCGTCACGCGCCGTTCGCAGCCTTCCACGGCGCGCGGTCGTAGAAGTAGATCCCGTGCGGCGAACGGCCAACGGCGATCGTCTGCACCAGCTTGCGCGACGCCAGGTCGATGATCCCGACCTTCTTCGCGAAGCGGAACGTCACCCACAGCGTCTTCTTGTCGGCGGACAGCTCCATGTCGTCGGGGCCCGGCAGCAGGCCGGTGATGTCGCCGACCTTGGTGAGGGTGATCTCGTCGATGATGCTGATCGTGTTCGCGACCCGATTCGTGATCGCGACGTGCGTGCCGTCGGCGAGCGAGCGGAAGTTGTGCGCGCCCTTGCCGGTCTGGATCGCCTTCACGACCTTCTGATTGCGCCAGTCGACGACCGCGATGTAATCGGCGCCCGTCATGCCGACCAGCAGGTATTTGTCGTCCGGCGTCATCCACAGGCCCGCCGGCACCTTGCCGACCGGCATCTTCCACTTGACCGTCTGCGTCGCGAGGTCGACCGCCGCGATCTCGCCGGACACCTGCAGCGACACGAGCACGGTCTTGCTGTCCTTCGTGAACGCGATGTGGCTCGGCATCACCGCGAGCGGCAAGCGCTTCGCAAGATGCAGGTCGCGGCCGTCGTAGCTGTAGATGTCGAGCCGGTCGAGGCGCAGCCCCGTCGACACGAACCACTTGCTGTCGGGCGAGAAGCCGAGCTGGTACGGATCCTCGATGCCTTCGACCGTGCGCTGCAGCTTGCCCGTCTTCGGATCGACGAACATCAGGCTGTTCGAGACCGAATTCGCGACGATCAGCGACGAATTGTCCGGCGTCGCCATCAGGTGGTGCGGCTCCTTGCCGGTCGGCATCGTGCCGACGACCTGGCGGGTCTGCTGGTCGATCAGGGAAAGCGTTGCTTCGGCCGAATTGAGGACGATCACGTTATTCGCGTGTGCGGCGGGCGCCAGCACGGCGGCGGCCAACGCAAGCGTGCGGCCGAAGGAAAGGAAAGTGCGCATGAAGACTCACGTCGTGGAACAGCAGTCATTGTAAAACGCCCAACCGGCCCCGCCGGTTGACGGGAATCGGCATTGCGCCACTTCGACGCACGCCGCGGCCGCCGTGCGGCCCGCCGCGGCAGGCGCCGCGCGGCCGGCCGGGCCGGCCGCCGGTGCGGGCCCGGACCACCGCCGTTGCGCTAGCGCTGCATCGACTCCCAGACCTTGTGCAGACGCTTGACAGAGACAGGCATCGGCGTGCGCAGTTCCTGCGCGAACAGCGAAATTCGCAGTTCCTCCAGCAGCCAGCGGAATTCCGCGAGCCGCGGGTCGGCGACGCCGCCGCGCTGCGACACCGCACGCTGGTACTGCTGGGCGAGCGGCAGCAGCTCGCCGGACTGCTTCGCGTCGCGTGCCGGGTCGGCCTTCAGCTTGTCGATCCGCAGCGCGACGCCCTTCAGGTAGCGCGGGAAGTGCGCCAGCTGCACATAAGGGGTGTCGATCACGAAGCGCTTCCCGACCAGCGCGGCGAGTTGCTGCTGGAGATCCGCATGGGCCTGCGCGAACGGCTTCGCCTGCGCGAGCTTTTTCGCCAGACCCGCGTACTCGGCGAGGATCTGCCCGACGAGCCGCGCGATCTCCTGCGCGAGCAGGTTCAGGCGGCTCCGGCCCTCGTCGCGACGCGCATGGAAGCTCGCGTCGTCGTCCGGCAGCGGATCCTGCAGGCACGCGCGGTCGAGCGCCGTGTCGATCAGCTGGTCGCGCAGCTCGTCCTGCGTGCCGAGCGACATGTACTGCATCGCCATCTCGCGCAGCCCCGGCAGGTTCTTCTCGAGGAACTTGATCGGTTCCTTCAATTGCAGCGCGAACAGCCGCCGCAAGCCGGCCCGGTGGATCCGCGCGGCCTCCTCCGGCGAGTCGAACACCTCGACGTCGCAATGCGTGCCGCGATCGACGAGCGCCGGATAGCCGTACAGCGTCTGGCCGCGACGGCGGATCTCCAGCAGCTCGGGGAGCTTGCCGAAGTTCCACGTCGTCAGGTTCTCGTACAGCGCGGTCGCGCCGGCTTCCGCCGGGACGGCCGTGCGCGGCTCCGCGCCCTTGCCCGGCTTGCCGCCCTTCGCCGCCGAACCCGGCGCGGCAGCGGGCGCCGGCAGGTCGTCCGCGTCGCCCCCGCCCGCCTCGCCGCCGGGCGCGATCGTCGATGCCGCCGCGATCTTCTGGAACTGCTGCTGCGCCTGCGCGCCGAGCTCCTGGCGCAGCTGCGCGAGATTGCGCCCCATCGCGAGCTGGCGGCCGTGCTCGTCGATCACCTTGAAATTCATGAACAGGTGCGCGGGCAGCGTCTCGAGCTTGAAGTCGGCCGTCTTCATCGCGACCTGCGTCTCGCCGCGCACGTCGGCGATCAGCGCCTCGACGAGGCCGCCCGCGCCGAAGCGCTCGCGGCCCGTCCGCTCGACGAAGCCGGCCGCGTACTCGGGCAGCGGCACGCAATGCCGGCGCAGCTTCTGCGGCAGCGACTTCAGCAGCAGCTGCACCTTTTCCTTCAGCATCCCCGGCACGAGCCATTCGCAGCGGCGCGCGTCGACCTGGTTCAGCGCATAGAGCGGCACCGCGAGCGTCACGCCGTCGCGCGGCGTGCCGGGCTCGAAATGGTACGTGAGCGCCATCTCGACGCCGGCCATCGTCGCGCGCTTCGGGAACAGCTCGGTCGTCACGCCGGCCGCCTCGTGGCGCATCAGGTCGTCGCGCGACAGGTACAGCAGGCGCTGCTTGTCCTCCGCCTGGCCGCCCTTCCTCGCCTCGTCGCGATACCAGCGCTCGAACGCGACGCCCGTGTAGATGCCCTCCGGAATCGCCTGATCGTAGTACGCGTAGATCAGCTCGTCGTCGACCAGCACGTCCTGCCGGCGCGACTTGTGCTCGAGCTGCTCGATGTCGGCGAGCAGCTTGCGGTTGTGCGCGAAGAACGGCAGCCTGGTGTCGAATTCGCCTTCGACCAGCGCGCCGCGAATGAACAGCTCGCGCGCACGCGCCGGGTCCTGTTGGCCGAACGCGACGCGCCGGCGGTGGTAGATCGGCAGCCCGTACAGCGTCGCGCGCTCGAACGCGCTGACCTGCGCGGGACGCTTTTCCCAATGCGGCTCCGACAGCGATTTCTTCAGCAGGTGCGCGCCGATCTTCTCGACCCACTCCGGCTCGATCTTCGCGAGACAGCGCGCATACAGCCGGCTCGTCTCGACGAGCTCGGCCGCCATCACCCAGCGGCCGGCCTTCTTCGCGAGCGCGGAGCCCGGCCACAGGTAGAACTTGATCCCGCGCGCGCCGAGATAGTGCGGATCGTCGTCGGCCTTCATGCCGAGGTTGCCGAGCAGGCCCGTCAACAGGGCCAGATGGACCTGCTCGTAGGTCGCCTCGACCTCGTTGAGCCGCCAGCCGTGCTCGCGCACGACCGTCAGCAGCTGCGAATGGACGTCGCGCCATTCGCGCAGCCGCAGGTGCGACAGGAAGTTCTGCCGGCACGCGTCGATCAGCTGGCGGTTCGACTTCTTGTGCGCGACGGCCTCTTCGAACCACGCCCAGATCTTCAGCCACTGCAGGAATTCGGAGCGTTCGTCGGCGAACCGGCGGTGCGCCTGGTCAGCCTGCTCCTGCGCTTCGATCGGACGGTCGCGCGGGTCCTGCACGGACAGCGCACTCGCGATGATCAGCACCTCGCGCAGCGACTGCTGGTCGCGCGCGGCGAGAATCATCCGGCCGACGCGCGGATCGAGCGGCAGCCGCGCGAGTTCGCGGCCGAGCGGCGTCAGCGCGTTGTCGTCGTCGACCGCGCCGAGTTCGTTGAGCAGCTGGTAGCCGTCCGCGATCGCGCGGCCGGGCGGCGGCTCGAGGAACGGGAACGATTCGATCGCCGTCAGGTGCAGCGATTTCATCCGCAGAATCACCGACGCGAGCGACGAGCGCAGGATTTCCGGATCGGTGAAGCGCGCACGCGCCTGGTAGTCGCTTTCCTCGTACAAGCGGATGCAGACGCCGTCGGCCACCCGGCCGCAGCGGCCCGCACGCTGGTTCGCGGCGGCCTGCGAGATCGACTCGACCTGCAGCTGCTCGACCTTGTTCCGGTACGAATAGCGCTTCACGCGCGCGAGACCGGTGTCGACGACGTAGCGGATGCCCGGCACCGTCAACGACGTCTCGGCCACGTTGGTCGCGAGCACGATGCGGCGTGCGTTCGATGCCTTGAATACCTTGTCCTGGTCGGCCGCCGACAGCCGCGCGAACAGCGGCAGGATCTCGGTATGCGGCGGATGATGCTTGCGCAGCGCCTCGGCCGCCTCGCGGATCTCGCGCTCGCCGGGCAGGAACACCAGCACGTCGCCGGGGCCTTCGCGACACTGTTCGTCGACCGCGTCGACGATCGCGTCCATCAGGTCGCGTTCGGCCTCGCGCGCGGTCTTCACGCGATCGCGGCCGCCCGTGCCCTCGGCGTTCTTTACCGCAGGGCGATCCTCGGCCACCGGCCGGTAGCGCATCTCGACCGGATACAGGCGCCCGCTCACCTCGATCACGGGCGCCGGGCGCGCGTCAGTGCCGAAATGGCGCGCGAAGCGGTCGGCGTCGATCGTCGCGGACGTGACGATCAGCTTCAGGTCGGGCCGCCGCGGCAGGATCTCCTTCAGGTAGCCGAGCAGGAAGTCGATGTTCAGGCTGCGCTCGTGCGCCTCGTCGATGATCAGCGTGTCGTACGCCTTCAGCAGCGGGTCGGTCTGCGTCTCGGCGAGCAGGATGCCGTCCGTCATCAGCTTGACGGACGCGCCCGGCGCGAGATTGTCGGTGAAGCGCACCTTGTAGCCGACCACCTCGCCGAACGGCGTGCCGAGCTCCTCGGCAATGCGCCGGCCGGTCGACGACGCGGCCAGGCGCCGCGGCTGCGTATGGCCGATCAGGCCCGTGCCGCCGGCGCCGAGGCCGCGGCCGAGATCGAGACAGATCTTCGGCAGCTGGGTGGTCTTGCCCGAACCCGTTTCGCCGCAGACGATGACAACCTGGTGACCGGCGATCGCGCGCGCGATTTCGTCGCGCTTGCCCGACACGGGCAGGCTTTCGGGGTAGGTGATCGGCGGAACGGGATTCGGCGCGACGGCCGCGCGCGGCGGACGTTCGCGGCGCGGCGCGCGCTCGCCGGTGGCCGGGGGCGCGCCCTTCGCGGCCGGCTGGCCCGCCTCGCGGCGGCGCTCGTCGCCGTGCGGCCCGCGCGGCCCGCGCGACGGCTGGCCCGCCTGCTGTTGCTGCTGCTCGCGCGGAGGCTGGCCGTGCTGCTGACGCGCATCGGCCGCACCATCCGGGTGCTTCGCCGACGGCGCTTTGGCCCGCGTCGGCGCGGGACTTTTAGGTACATTCGACATGGGGGCGCATTATAATCCCGCCCATGAATTCCCAAACCGACCTCCCTCCCGCCCAGACCGGCGCCGCGACGCCGCCGGCCGCCGACGATTCGGCCGCCAGCCACGCGCAGTTCGTCGACTGGATGCGCTCCGTCGCGCCCTATATCCACAAGTTCCGCAACAGCACGTTCGTCGTGGGGTTCGGCGGCGAGGTGGTGCAGCAGGGGCTGCTGAACGCGCTCGTGTCCGACATCGCGCTGCTGCAGGCGATGGGCATCCAGATCGTGCTGGTGCACGGCTCGCGGCCGCAGGTCGAGGAGCAGCTGAGCCTGCATGGTGTCGAATCCGAGTTTTCGCACGGGCTGCGCATCACCGATGCGCGCGCGCTCGAATCCGCGAAGGAAGCGGCCGGCGAAGTGCGTCTCGACATCGAGGCCGCGATCAGCCAGGGTCTGCCGAACTCGCCGATGGCGCACGCGCACATCAGCGTCGTGTCCGGCAACTTCGTGACCGCACGGCCGGTGGGGATTCTCGACGGGGTCGATTTCGCGCACACGGGCATCGTGCGCAAGATCGACGCCGAATCGATCCGTCATTCGCTCGCGAGCCGCAAGCTCGTGCTGCTGTCGCCGCTCGGCTTCTCACCGACCGGCGAGGCGTTCAACCTGTCGATGGAAGACGTCGCATCGGCCGCCGCGATCGCGCTGCGCGCCGACAAGATCATCTTCCTGACCGAAGCGCCCGGCATCGTCGACGACGAAGGCGAGCTGGTCCGCGAAATGTCGCTCGACGCGGCCGCCGAGCTGCTCGATTCCGGCAACGTCCAGGGCGACGATGCGTTCTTCCTGAAGCACTCGATCCGCGCATGCCGCGGCGGCGTGACCCGGGCCCACCTGATTCCGCAGTCGCTCGACGGCAGCATGCTGCTCGAGCTGTTCCTGCACGACGGCGTCGGCACGATGATCTCGTACGAGAACCTCGAGAGCCTGCGCGAGGCGACGCCGGACGACGTCGGCGGCATCCTGTCGCTGATCGAGCCGCTCGAGTCGGACGGCACGCTGGTGCGGCGCGGCCGCCACCAGATCGAACGCGATATCGACCACTTCTCGGTGATCGAGCACGATGGCGTGCTGTTCGGCTGCGCGGCGCTGTATCCGTACCAGCAGGAAAAGATCGGCGAGATGGCGTGCCTGACGGTCGCGCCGGAAGCGCAGGGCTCGGGCGACGGCGAACGCCTGCTCAAGCGCATCGAGCAGCGCGCCCGCGCGCGCGGCCTCACGCACATCTTCGTGCTCACGACGCGCACCGAGCACTGGTTCCTCAAGCGCGGCTTCGTCAAGGTCAGCGTCGACGACCTGCCGGAAGACCGCCGCAAACTCTATAACTGGCAGCGCAAGTCGCTCGTGCTGATGAAGCAGCTCTGAGCGCAGGCACGACTGCCCTCCCCCAGACCGATTACAGGAGAAGTACACGATGGCTCGAATGATCCAATGCGCGAAGCTCGGCAAGGAAGCCGAAGGTCTCGATTTCCCGCCGCTGCCGGGCGAACTCGGCAAGCGCATTTACGAAAGCGTGTCGAAGGAAGCGTGGCAAGGCTGGCTCAAGCAGCAGACGATGCTGATCAACGAGAACCGCCTGAACATGGCCGACCCGCGCGCGCGCCAGTACCTGATGAAGCAGACCGAGAAGTACTTCTTCGGCGACGGCGCGGACCAGGCGTCCGGCTACGTGCCGCCGACGGAAGGCTAAGCACCGCGAATCGCGCGAGGCCGGCCGTGCCGGCCGCGCGCGAAGCGAGGGCAAGCAAACGGCACCGTGTTTCGCACGGTGCCGTTTGCTTTTGGGGAGACGGAATCAAGCCGATGCGATCCGGCCGGCGCATACGATGCCGCCGAGTCGGCCAGTCGCGCCTGCCCGCCTCACCCAGCCGGTTTCAACGTGCCGCGCTCGCCCGGCTGCGCGGCCTCGCCGGCCGGACTGTCGGCGCTCGCGCTTTCGGCGCCCCACTCGGCCGCGTCGCTGCGCTCGGCCGTCGACAGTTCGTCCGCGCGGTAGCCGGTGCGATTCAGCAACGCGAGCATGCACCCGAGCGACACGAGCGCGTACAGCCCCGACGCGATCGCGACGCCGACGATGCTGCCGGTCGCGTTCAGGATCGCCTGCGCGAGCACCGGCGTGCCGCCGCCGACGACGAGCGCGCTCAGCTGGTACGCGAGCGACAGCCCCGTATAGCGGATGTTGGCCGGAAACACCCGCGCGAGCACGCCGCCGACCGCGCCGTAGAACATCGCCGACGGGATCGTCGAGATGCACATCCCCGCGACGGCGACCCAGTACGAGCGCGTCGCCAGCGCATGGAACATCACCGGCATCAGCACGATCTCCGGAATCAGGATCCAGCACATCGCGCGCCGCATGTCGGCCTTCGACACGATCCACGCGCCGAGCGGCTGCATCAGGAACTGCACGACGAGCGAGATCGACAGGATGCCGAGGAAGGTACCCTGCGCATAGCCGAGCTCCCTGGTCGCCCACGACAGCGCGAACGTGCTGCGGAAGTACGTGACGTTGATCACCGGCAGCGTGCCGGCCGCGAGCAGCACGACGGGCCAGTGGTCGCGCACGACGTCGCGCAGCGGCAGCTTCACCGTGCGCTTGCGCGCGAGCACGCGCTGCATGTCGATCGACTCCTCGAGCCGCAGCCGGATCACCATCCCGATGATCACGAGCACCGCCGACAGCAGGAACGGAACGCGCCAGCCCCACATCAGGAACGACGGCGTCGGCAGCGCGCTCAGCGCGAAGAATGCAGCAGTTGCGAGCAGGTTGCCGGTGGGCGAACCCTGCTGCGCGAATGCCGCGTACAGGATGCTGCGGTGCTTCGGCGCGTTCTCGCTCGCGATCAGCACCGCGCCGCCCCACTCGCCGCCGACCGCGATGCCCTGCAGCACGCGCAGCACCACGAGGCCCGCGGGCGCCCACACGCCGATCGACGCATAGCCGGGCAACAGGCCGATGCCGGTCGTCGCAAGCCCCATCATCACCAGCGTGATCACGAGCGCGGTCTTGCGGCCGACGCGATCGCCGAGATGCCCGAACACGATTCCGCCGAGCGGCCGCGCGGCGAAGCCGGCCCAGAACGTGACGAACGCGAGCAGCGTCGCGACGCCGGGATCCATCGTGCTCGAAAAGAACACCTTGCCGAACACGAGCGCGGCGGCGGTGCCGTAGATGTAGAAGTCGTACCACTCGATCGTGGTGCCGACGAACGCCGCGAGGGCGGCGCGGCCGGGCCGCGGCTGCGCGGCGGACGGGGATTGCGGACGGCTCATCGATGTCTCCATGTTTGTGATCGGCGGCACGACTGTCGCGCGCCTTGCCGGGTGGCCGGCCTTGCGCCGCCGGCTGGCGGTGTTGCTTTACATTGCGCTGCCTTTCCTTGCGACTCGTCGGCCGGGGACGCTCACGTCTGGTCCGGCGCGACCTTCAGCACGCCGGCGTCGAGCAATTGCTGCCGGAGCGCGGGATCGACACCGAGACGGTCGAGCACCGCGCGCGTATCGCGGCCGAGCGCGGGCGGCGGCGAACGATAGGTCGCCGGCGTGCGCGACAGCTTCACCGGCGATGCGGTGCCGCGATACGCGCCGATCTCGACGAACAGCTCGCGGTGCAGCGCATGCGGGTCGCGCGCGACGTCGGCCACCGTGCGCACCGGCCCGCACGGCACGCCCGCCGCCATCAGGTCGCGCGCCAGCGGCTCACACGGATACGCCGCGAGCCGTGCCTCGAGCTCGGCCTTCAGTTCGGGCCGGTGCGCGCAGCGGCTGCGGTTGTCGACGAAGCGCGGATCGCCCGCGAGCGCCGGCGCGCCGAGATGCGCGACGAGACGTGCGAACTGCCGGTCGTTGCCCACCGCGAGGAAGATCGGCACCGTCGCCGTGCGATAGCTGTCGTACGGCGCGATGTTCGGATGCGCGTTGCCGCTGCGTTCGGGCACGCGCCCCGAGCCGAAGAAATTCGGCAGGTGCGGATGCAGCAGCGACACGCCGCAGTCGTACAGTGAGATGTCGATCGACTGGCCCTGCCCGCTCTGCTCGCGCTCCGCGAGCGCGAGAAGAATGCCGGCAAGTGCGTTGAGGCCGGTGACCATGTCGACGATCGGCAAGCCGATCCGCATCGCGTCACCGTCGCGCTCGCCGTTGACGCTCATCAGTCCGGCCATCGCCTGGATCACCGCGTCGTAGCCGGGCAGCCCGCCGAGCGGACCGTCCTCGCCGAAACCCGTCACCGCGCAGTGGATCAGGCGCGGGAAACGCGGCCGCAGGTCGCGCGCGTAGTCCATTCCCCAGCGCGCGAGCGTGCCGGGCTTGAAGTTCTCGACGAGCACGTCGGCGTCTTCGAGCAGGCGCCACAGGATCGCGCGCCCTTCGTCGCGGGACAGGTCGAGCGCGAGCCCCTCCTTGTTGCGGTTCACGCCCATGAAGTACCACGCGGTGTCGCCGAGGAACGGCGGCCCCCAGCCGCGCGTCTCGTCGCCAGCCGGCGGCTCGATCTTGACCACCGTCGCGCCGTGGTCGGCAAGCGCCTGCGTGCAGTACGGGCCGCCGAGCACTCGGCTCAGGTCGACGACTTTCAGGCCGTCGAGTGCGCCACGCGTCGCTTCCTTCACTTTCGTCGCTTCCGTCGCTTTCGTCGCTTCCGTCGCTTCCGTCGCCTTCATCGTTCGACCTCCGGCAGCAGGTCGAGCGCCATGTCGAGCGGCACCGGCGTGCCGCGCAGCAGCGCATCGAACGCCGCTGCTTCATCGTCGCGCGACGCCGGCGCGAGCGGGTCGACCGGCAGCAGCTTGTGGCGCACGATCAGGTGCGCGAGCGCGAGGCGCCGGTAATCGGGCGCGAGCTGCGCGCCCTCGCACGCCATCAGCACGGCCGCGCTCGCGTAGTACAGCGCCGACGCGGCCTGCCGCACGCGCGTGTCGTCGCCTTCCGCCGCGACCCGCGCGAGCGCATCGCATGCGCGCGCGAGAATGCGCCGCAGCGCCGCGCGGCTCGCGTCGGGCAGCGGCGCCGCGCCGAGCCGGTCGCCGAGGAACGTGCGCAGCGCGTCGAGCGCCTGCTCGCGCTGCGCGGCGCGCGCGACGTCGAGCGCGACGATGTTGCTGGTGCCTTCCCAGATCGAGCCGAGATGCGCGTCGCGCACGAGGCGCGCATCGCTCCATTCCTCGATGTAGCCGATGCCGCCGCGCACCTCCATCGCGTCGCCCGTCACGCGACGCGCGTCGCGGCACGCGCGGAACTTGATCAGCGGTGTCAGGATGCGCACGCAGCGCGCCGCCTGCTCGTCGCCCGCATCCGCCCGCGGCAACAGCAGCGCGATCTGCATGAACATCGCGCGCGCGGCCTCGGCGGGCAGCAGCATCTTCATCAGCTGGCGCTGCATCAGCGGCATCTCGATCAGCTTGCGGCCGAACGCGGCGCGGTGCGCAACCACGTGCAGCGACTCGTTCAGCGCACGCCGCATCAGCCCCGCCGCGCGCACGCCGTTCGACAACCGCGACATGTTGATCATGTCGGCCATCTGGTGAAAGCCGCGGCCGATCTCGCCGATCAGCCAGGCCTGTGCGCCTTCGAGCGCGATCTCGCCGCTCGCCATCGAACGGCTGCCGAGCTTGTCCTTCAGCCGCACGATCCGGTAGCGGTTGCGCGTGCCGTCCGGCAGCGTCTTCGGCAGCAGGAACAGCGCGAGGCCCTTGATGCCGTCCGGCGCACCGTCGGGTCGCGCCAGCACCATCGCCAGGTCGGCGTCCGCGTTCGAGCAGAACCACTTGTCGCCGTACAGGCGCCATACCGCCCCGCCCTGCTCGTCCGTTTCGCGCACCGCGCGCGTCGCGATGCGCGCGACGTCGGAACCGGCCGCCTGCTCGGTCATGAACATCGCGCCCTGGAACAGGGTGTCGAAATCGCGCGACGCGAGCCTCGGCAGGTAGTGCTCGACCAGCGCCGGGTCGCCGAAACGGCGCAGCGTGCGCGTCAGCGAATCGGTCATGCTGACCGGGCAGCACAGTCCGAATTCGGCCTGCACGAACAGGAACGTCAGCGCGTACTTGACGAGCGGCGCGACCGCCTCGGGCTGGTGGCTCAGCGACGCGAGCCCGAGCTCCGAGTAGGCGACGCGTTCGAGCGCGACATACGCGGGATCCTTGTCGATCCGCTGCACTGCTTCACCGCGCCGGTTGCGGTGCTCGAGCACGGGCGGATGCTTGTCCGCGCGCGACGCCCATGCGTCGAGTTCGCCCGACACGCGCGCGCCGAGCGCGTGCAGCTGCGGTTCGAGTCGAGCGTATTGGGTCGCGCCGAGATGCAGCTTCAGCAACGCGCCGAGATCGGGATCGGCCGTGAAGAAATTGATGCCCCGGCTATCGGGGATGTTGTTGGCTGCGCCGGTGTCCGGCGTGCAAGCGGTGTCGTTCATGCATGCGTCTCCATGGTGGCCCGGCTGCCGGCCGGCGCCCGCGCGGCGGGCGGCGCGGCGGCTGATGCCAGGCGTTCAGCAGAGCGTAGGCGTGCGATCGATAAGCGTCCAATACAGGATTTATCCGGTACGATAGATAGCGCTTATCGATGCCGATGCGGAGAGGAGACAGCATGGAACTGAGGCAGTTGCGCTACTTCGTGGCGGTCGCCGAGGAACTGCATTTCGGGCGCGCGGCGAAGCGCCTGTTCATCTCGCAACCGGCGCTCAGCTTCGACATCCGCAAGTTCGAGGACGCGCTCGGCGTGCGGCTCTTTTCACGCACCAACAAGACGGTCGCGCTGACCAACGCGGGCGCGGTGCTGCTCGGCGAGGCGCGCCGGCTGCTGCTGCAGGCGGCCGAGGCCGAGCGTCTCACCGTGCGCTCGGCGTCCGGTCTCGCGGGCCGGCTGCGGATCGGCTTCGTCCATTCGATGCTGTATCGCGGGCTGCCCGATGCGGTGCGGCGCTTCGAGGCCGACTACCCGGGCGTCGAGATCGTGCTGAGCGAGATGAACACGCAGGCGCAGGTGCAGGCGATCCAGCGCGGCCAGATCGATCTCGGCTACTCGCACTGGGGCCACTGCCCGCCCGAGGTCGAATCGGCGCCCGTCTACGCGGAACCGTTCGTGTGCTGCCTGCCGGCCGCGCACCCGCTCGCGCGGCGCCGGCAGGTCGCGCTCGCCGCGCTGGCCGCGGAACCGTTCATCCTGTTTCCGCGCGACGCGGCGCCGCACTATCACGACCTGATCATCGCGCAATGCGTGAACGCGGGATTCAGCCCGCTGATCCGTCACGAGGCGCGGCTGTGGCAGACGATCCTGTCGATGATCGAGTTCGGAATGGGCATCGCGCTGGTGCCGCGCGTGCTGCAGCAGGTGAAGAGCGACCGGCTCGCGTTCCGGCCGCTGAAGGATGCGTCGCTCGAATCGCGCACGCTGGAGCTGAAGCGCAGCGGCACCGCCGAACCGGTCGCGCTGCGCTTCGCCGACTACGTGCGCGCGTCGATCGACGCACTGCCCGCGCTCGCGGGCTGAGCCGGCGCGCCGGTATTTCGCACCGGTATTTCGCACCGGCCCTGCTCCGTTACTTCGCTTCCGGCTGCAGCACCGGCTGCGCGCGCCGGTACCACACCGCATACACGACGGACAGCGCGACCAGGAACGGAATGCCGAAAATCAGCGTCATGTGGAATTCGGCCGTGAAGTAGGTCGTCACCATCACCGCGAGCATCAGCGCCGCGCCGAGCAGCGTCAGCAGCGGAAAGCCGCGCATCCGGAACGCGGGCGCCGGCAGGCCGAGCGCCGCGCGACGCCGCCGGAAGCAGTAGTGCGTGACGAAGATCATCATCCACGTAAACAGCGCGCCGAACATCGACACCGCCATCATGATCGTGAACGACGCATCCGGATACAGCACGCTCAGGATCGTCGCGAGCGCGATGCCGAGCGTCGACAGCAGCAGCGCGCCGAACGGCACGCCGCGCCCGTTCACCTCGCCGAGCGCCTTCGGCGCGTAACCCGCGCGCGACAGGCTGAACATCATCCGCGTCGTGATGTAGAGCTGGCTGTTCATCGCGGACAGCGCGGCGATCAGCACGACGAAGTTGATCAACCCGGCCGCGCCCGGCAGGTGGATCGCCTCCATCACCTTCACGAACGGGCTCTCGTCGCGCCCCGCCGCCGTCCACGGCACGATCGCGAGCATCAGCGCGAGCGTGACGAGGTAGAACAGCACGAGCCGCACGATCGTCGAGCGGAACGCGCGCGTCACCGCGTGCTCGGGATCTTCCGCCTCGCCCGCCGCGACCGCGATCATCTCGATGCTCAGGTAGCTGAAGATCGACACGATCACCGCGACCCACATCCCCCACATGCCCTTCGGAAAGAAGCCGCCGTGACCGGTGTAATGATGGAAGCCCGCGCGGGCCGCGCCGTCGCCGACCAGCGCCGGATTGCCGAACACGACATACGCGCCGAGCACGATGAAGCCGACGATCGCCGCGATCTTCACGACCGAGAAGCCGTATTCGACCGCGCCGAACACGTCGACGCTGCGCGCGTTGACGAACACGAGCAGCGCCGAGAAGCCGACGATCCACAGCCAGCCCGGCACGCCCGGGAACCAGTACTTCATGTACAGCGCGATCGCGGTGACTTCGGTGCCGACCGCGAGCACGATGCACGCCCAGTACGCATAGCGCACGAGGAACCCGGCCCACGGGCTTACGTAATGTTCGGCGTATGCGCCGAACGACCCGGAGGTCGGGTGCGCGACCGTCATCTCCGCGAGACAGCCCATCAGCAGCAGCGAGATGAACGCGCCGATCGCGTAGCTGACGAGCACGCTCGGGCCCGCGAAGCCGATCGCGAACCCGCTGCCGAGAAAGAGACCGGTGCCGATCGCACCGCCGATCGCGATCATCGCCATCTGCCGTGCGGAAAGCGTGCGGCGCAGACCCTGCTCGCGCGCCGCGATGTGCTGGAATTGCCCTTCTGGTTGCATCGAATGACCTCGTTCGAAAACGTGTGTCCGGTCGAAACGTCGACGGCGCACGGACCGGTGCCGGACCGCACCGGCCACCGCGCGCCGCGTGCTCAGAACAGGTGGCGCAAGCCGGCCGCGATGCCCGTCTGGTTGCCGCGTCCGGGCATTTCGGTGAACGCGCCGCCGGTCACCCGGTTGTAGTCGACCGTCGCGTAGACCTGCGTCGCCTTCGACAGCGCGTACTCGGCCTCGAGCACGCCCGTATAGCGCTTCCCGCCGTTACCCGCGATGCCGTTGACGTTGCGGATGTCGTCGTAGTACGCGACGCCCGTCACCGATACCGCCGGCGTGACCTTCACGCTCGCGCCGGTATAGAAGATCGCGTCGCGACGCGGGTTGTCGGCGAACGAACCGTAGGTCACGTCGCGGCCCGACGCGTTCAGCAGCTGCTGGTCGAGCGAGCCCGTGCGGTCGATGCCGCCCAGATAGCCCGCGTACAGCGTCGCCGCGCCGAACGCGTAGCGTGCGCCCGCGCCCCATGCCTGCTGCGCACGGCTGTTCAGGTCGCGCACCTGCTGGTAGGTCGCGCCGACCATCAGCCCGCCGAGCGTGTACGACACGTGCGTGCCCCAGTACGCATTCGCGCCGAGGCTGCCCGCGACGCCGCCGAAACCGTAGCTCGCGCCGACGTTCAGCCCGCCGAACGTGCCGTCGTAGCTGACCACGTTGCTCGCGCGGCCCTGGGTCAGGAAGTACGGCCACATGTTGGCCGTGTAGTTGCCGACCGTCAGCGGATCGAGATCGCCGAACAGGTTGAACGCCTCGGTCGCCTGCCGGCCGAGCTTCACGGTGCCCCAGTCGCTCGCCAGGCCGACATAGGCGTAGCGGCCGAACAGCGCGCCGTCGAGCTGCCCGTTCTGCGGCTCGAAGCCGCTCTCGAGCCGGAAGATCGCCTGCAGCCCGCCGCCGAGCGCTTCGCTGCCCTTCAGGCCCCAGCGGCTGTTGGTGATCGCGCCGTTGGTCATCTGCACGCTCGCGTCGTTCGACGCGTTCGCATGGGTCGTGTAGCGAATGCTCTGGTCGACGATGCCGTACAACGTCACGCTGCTCTGCGCCATCGCGCCGCTCGCGGCGAGCAGGCCCGCCATCGTCGGCAGTGCGAATCGACTGATGCTCCTCATCTTCGTCTCCATCCTTGTCTCGTTTCTTGATGTGTGTTGGTGCTGGTTGGGGGGTGTCGGTAATCGTGGGTGCTGCAATGCGCGCGCAGCCGTGCGCCGGCTAGCCGCGTGCCGCCGGCAGCGCGACGTACGCGACGAGTTCGACGCGCATGGCCGGGTGCGCGAAGCCCTGCACGCCCACGCACGTGCGGTTCGGGTACGGTTCGCGGAAGTGGCGCCGGTATTCGGCGTCGAATTCCGGCATCGCCTTCACGTCGGACAGGTAGACGAGCACCTGCGCGACGTCGTCCATCGTCGCGCCGGCCGCCGCGACGGCCTTCGCGAGATTGCCGAGCGTGATGCGCGCCTGCTCGGCCATCGTGTCGCCGACAATCGCGCCGGACGCGTCTACCGGCCCGTGGCCGGTAAACATCAGCCCGCCCGCGCGGGTCGCCCACGAGAACGGTTGCGCGAGCTGCGGCAAGTCGACCGGGATCGTATCTGCCATCGTGTCCTCCTTCGGTTCGGGATCGGCCGCTCAGGCGGCCTGGCGCGACGCGCCGCCGAGCACGTCGGCGATCGCGTTCGCGACGTGGTCGACGTTCGCATCGTTCAGGCCCGCGATGCACATGCGGCCCGAGCGCAGCAGGTAGACGCCGTGCGACGCGCGCAGCCGGTCCACGTCGGTCGCGGCGATGCCGGTGTAGCTGAACATGCCGCGCTGCGTGACGAGCGCATCCAACGCGGGCACCGGCAGGCGCGCGTCGAGCCGCGCCTTCAGCGCGCCGCGCATGCGCTTGATGCGCGTGCGCACCTGGGCCACCTCGTCTTCCCAGCACGCACGCAGGACGTCGTCGTTCAGCACGGCCGACACGAGCTGCGCGCCGAACAGCGGCGGGCTCGAGTAGGTGCGGCGCACGCCGGCCTGCAACTGGCTCAGCACCGTCGCCGCTTCGCCCGCGCTCGCGCAGACGATCGACAGCCCGCCGACGCGCTCGCCGTACAGCGAGAAGTTCTTCGAGAACGAGTTGCTGACGATCGCCGGCAGCCCCGCTTCGACGATCGCGCGCACGGCCCATGCGTCGTCGTCGAGACCGTCGCCGAAGCCCTGGTACGCCATGTCGAGAAACGGAATCAGCCCGCGGCGCACGAGCACGTCGATCACCGCGCGCCACGCGTCGCGGCCGAGGTCGAGGCCCGTCGGATTGTGGCAGCACGGCTGCAGCAGCACGATGCTGCGCGCGGGCAGCGCGTCGAGCGCCGTGAGCATCGCGTCGACGCGCAGGTCGTTGCGCGCTTCGTCGTAGTACGGATACGTGTGCACGTCGAGGCCGGCCGCCGAGAAGATCACGCGATGGTTGTCCCACGTCGGATCGCTGATCCAGATCGCGCTGTCGGGGAAATAGCGCTTCACGAACTCCGCGCCGAGCCGCAGCGCGCCCGAGCCGCCGAGCGTCTGCAGCGTCGCGATGCGCCCTTGCGCGAGCGCCGCGCAGTCGGCGCCGAACACCAGGCGCTGCACGCCCTGCCGATACGCGGCGAGCCCTTCCATCGGCAGATACGTGTGCGGCGCGCCGGCTTCGCGCAGGCGCTCGGCCGCAAGGCGCGTGCTCTCCAGCACGGGGATGCGACCCGCGTCGTCGTAGTAGAGGCCGATGCTGAGGTTGACCTTGTGCGGGTGGGCATCCTGCTGGAACGCCTGGAACAGCGACAGGATCGGGTCGCCCGGATAGGCGGGAATGTGTTCGTACATGGCGGAATGACGGTAGGAGTTGAAGGCGGCGATTCGGCCGGCAGCGTGACAGCGCGTCAGGCCGTGCGGTCAAGGCATGGGGCGCATGTTAGCGAGGACGAAATAGAATGAGCTTCACTTTTCGATGACGAATCTCGTCAACTGCAGTAGAGTCTGCGCTTGTAATCTCAAAAATAACGGGATTCTGCGAAATGACTCTGGATCGAACCGACATGCGGATCCTCCGGCACCTCGAGCGGGACGGACGCATCAGCAATCAGGACCTCGCGAACGCGGTCGCGCTGTCGCCGTCGGCGTGCCTGCGGCGCGTGAAGCTGCTCGAGGAACGCGGCGCCATTGCGGGCTACCGCTGCACGATCGAGCCGAAGAAGGTCGGCGTCGCATTCGAGGCGCTCGTGCACGTGTCGATGCGGCCGGACGTGCCCGAGTGGCACGACCGGTTCGTGGAGGCGATCCAGCAGTGGCCGGAAGTCATCGCCGCGCAGATCGTGACGGGCGGCTCGAACTACGTGCTGACGGTGCGGGCGCGCGACCTCGACCACTACTCGGACTTCGTGATCAACCGGCTGCACCGCGCGACGGGCGTGATGTCGATCAATTCGAGCATCGTGCTCGCGACGCTCAAGCGCGACGGCTCGATCCTCGATCTCGTCGAGCCGTCGACGGCCGGCTGACGAACCTTCTGCA